>JBJTHX010000182.1:0-5820 GCA_046094745.1 Planctomycetia bacterium | reverse complement strand
ACCAGCAGAAGTGCGTCATCGGCCGCTGGCTGCTCACGAAGCCCACGGCGCTCCTGCTCGACGACCCGACTCGCGGCATCGACGTCGGCGCCAAGGCCGAGCTCTACCAGTTGATCGACCGCCTCTGCCGGGACGGCCTCGGCGTGATCCTGACGTCGAGCGAGCTCCCGGAACTGCTCGCGCTCGCCGACCGGATCCTCGTGCTGGCCGAAGGCCGCCTGACGGCGGAGTTCCCGCGGGCCGAGGCCTCCGAGCAGAACATCCTCGCGGCCGCCACCGGGGGCTGAGCCCCCCCGGAGCCGCGCCGCGGGAAGACGTTCCGTCGCGGCGGCCTACCAGCGGGCCTCGAGGCCGAGATTGGCACCGTGGAGGAACAGGGTGCCGTTGTCGTTGATGCCGGCGCCGCTGTCAGCGAAGGCGCCGAAGTCGTACTGCGTGGGCGCGAGCGTCGCGCTCGTGAGCCAGTAGCAGTTGTAACCGGCGCGGATGCCCCACACCTCGGTGAGCCGGTAGATCAGGCTCCCGTTCAGGCCGCCGAGGAAGCCCACACCGACGTCGCTGGCCGACTGCGCCGGCCGTACCTCGCCCGTCACGGAACTCATGACCGGGTCCTGGGCCTGGTAGGCGCTCGTGCCGCAGACGGCGGCCTTCCACCAGCCCTCGACCGCCCAGCGGCGCCACTCGCGGCGGCCCCACTGCCCGATCTGCGGGCCGAAATAGTTGGTGCTCGTGCGGACGGAGTAGGTGCTCTGTTCGGGCGGGTCGCAGCACAGGGCCGTCAGCGACGACTGCTCGTCGAGCCCCGCCCAGACGAAGCCCACGAGCCAGCTCGAGCAATGGCAACTGCGGTTGCAACAGGGGCCGCACTCCTCGCAGCAGTCGTAGCAGAACAGGTTCGCCTCGGCAATGTTCAGGGTCGACAGCCAGGTGGCGCGAACCGAATTGGCCGGCTGGAACTCGGTGCCGATCGGATCGGGGAAGGTGATGTCGTCGTTGCCGACGGCTGATGCCTGCCCAAACATGCCGTAGATCCCCGTGTAGCCCACCTCCCAGCCGACGTGGTCGGTGAGCAGCCGGCCGTAGAACAGTCGCACGCCCGGCGCGACCGAAGGCTGGATGTCCTGCACCGAGAGCACCGGCTGGCCGGAGTCCGTGTTGATCGCCAGCGGCTGGTTGCCCGCCAGGTTGCACCGCTGCAGGAACAGGACGTCGAAGACCAGGTAGTGGTCCCAGCCCGGGCAGCAGCAGCAGCGCCGCAATTCGGCCATGCAGGCGTCGTCGTCGAGGGGAGCGGGCGAAAACTCCTCGGCCGCGGGCAGTGACTCGAGGCGGGTCGCCCCGGCGTCGGCCGCCAAGACCGCACACGGCAGAGCCGCGAACATGAAGACTGCCGCCCACGCGAGCCCGTTCTGCACCGATCGCGGGAGAGCCGCGCCCGCCGCGGTGAGCGGCGTCCGATCGGAGTCGGACCCGTGGCTGCGAAACCAATGCCGATGCAATTCCCGACACATCTTGAACTCCATCGTCCTCCCCCTTTCGTCTTTCGCCCCCGGTACTATCGTCAGCACAGCGAAAGCCCATGAGGGCACAAGCCGTCAAAACCCCCCGTTGCGTCAGGTTTGGTGGCCGACCGTGTCGGTCGCGACGGCTTGATGTTCTGTGACCTCGGCACCGGTCCTTCCGGCCAGGCAGGACATCGGTGACCCTGCCAAAGATGCGGGGTGGAACGGCCCGAACAGATGCTTGACTCCAGCAAACTTAGGTAGGACAGTAAGAGTCTGCGGGGGACGTCGACTCACCGGGTTGTAGGGATCGACGGCCTCCAGCATCACGCGACCGCGATCCGCTCCCGGATCGAGTGGCACCCCCAGGAACCAGCATGAACGGCTTGAACGGCTTGAACGGCTTGCTTTCGCTCTCCAGAAGTTTTTCCCGCCGCTCTTCATCGCCGACCGGCTCCGCCGCGAAGCGCCGCACCACCCGCCGCGAACTGCACGCGGAGTGGCTCGAGCGTCGCCTGGCGCTAGCGGCCACGCCCACCGCGAGCCTTTCGGCCCCCGACGGCTTCATCGGCACCGAGATCCCGCTCTCGGTCACGTTCGACAACACCGGCACCGACATCGGCTACGGCCCGTTCATCGACGTGATCATGCCGGCGTCCGGCAACGCCCCGCCTTTGCCCAACAACGGCGTCTCCTTCAAGACAGGCAGCGCCACCTACCTGGGCACGGCCGTGCCGACGACGGTGCTCACATTCGGCCCGACGGGCCAGGTGAACCATCCGTTCGCGAAGACCGCGCTCGGCAACCCGGTCGTCATCTCCGGCGACCCCGGCGACCAGCTCGTGGTCTTCCAGTTGCCGTTCGGCAGTTACGGCCCCGCCCAGCCGCCCGCGACGGTGAGTTTCAACGGGATCATCAGCTCCGGCGCCCAGCCCGGGAGCGACTACAACGTCACCGCCCAGGGCGGCTTCCAGTACCAGGTGGACGGCTCCGGCAACCCGACCGTGGACCAGGCCGAGTTCGGCGCGACGACCACCGATCCGGTCGAGGCGCAGCTGTTCACGATCGCCAAGACCTCGTCGGCTCCGGGGGGCGAGACGGCGACCGGCCCCAACTTCACCCGCACCTACACGGTCACCGTGTCGGTCGCCCCCGGGCAGACACTCTCGAGCTTCACGCTCACCGACGTCCTGCCGAACAACGTGCAGTTCGTCTCGGTGGACAGCGTGACGGCCAACGGCGACCCGACGCCCACGCAGACGAGCGTTCCGAGCACCACGGTGCCGGGCGGCACGCTCTCGTACCTCTTCGATCCGGTCAACGGCACCGGCGGGAACGACATCTCGCTGATCTACAGCTTCTTCATGCCGGAATACACGGCCGGTGGGGCCGACGTGATCCCACTGGAGACCGGCGGAACGTCGACGGCCACCAACAGCGCCGGCGGGTCGGCCACGTGGCAGAACACCAACCCCAACTTCCCGCCCACGCAGTTCGTCGTCGGCACGCCGGCGACCACCACCGTCACCGGCAAGACGCTCGCCCTGCAGAAGTCGGCGAGCCCATCGTCGAATGCCAAGGCCGGCGACACGATCACCTACACGCTCTCGTTCCAGGTGAGCGACTATTTCGCGCTCACCGACTTCACAATCGACGACCTGCTCACCGACGGCCAGGACTTCGACACGTCGTTCACGCCGACGCTCGCCTTCACGCAGAAGGGTGAGACGCTCGCCGCGCAGGCCATCGACGCCGCGAACTACGTCGTGAACGACACGTTCGCCAACGGCACCACGACCGTCGATTTCGACGTCTCGGCCGAACTGCTGCGCCGCGGCCTGACCACGGGCAGGAACCTCGTCGGCGCTGGGATCGACAACACGGGCACCGGCGGCCCCGACCCGGACCCGCTGCCCGGAACCCCGGGCACGACGGGCACGATCACCTTCCGGACGGTCGTCCGCAACACCTACCGGGCCACGGGCGACGAGGTCGTGCAGGGCGACGTGGTGGGCAACACCGCCGCGGCCGACAGCACCGTGCTCAATTTCACCAACCTGACCCCGACCACGAGCACGTTCTCCGACGGCTCGGCCGCCAGCGTGACCCTCGCCTCGGGCGACCTTCAGAAGGCGGTGCATGCGGTCAATGGCGCGGTCGTGACCGGCGTGCCGGTCGTCAAGCCGGGTGACACCGTCACGTTCCGACTGACCTACAACCTGCCGTTCTCCAGCATCGGGCAGTACACGCTCACGGACTTCCTGCCGCTGCCGATCTTCATCGCCAGCAACTTGACGTTCGACAGTTCCGGCAATCCGTTCCCCGGAACCGGCCAGTGGCAGTTTGGGCCGCTCGACACGTTTTCCCAGCCCGATCCGCCGGGCGTCGGTGGCCCCGTGCCGACGACCTCATTCAACGCGGCCGCGAACTCCGTCTCTTGGAACTTCGGCACTTTCCAGGACGACGAGGACCGCGATGGCGTGACCGACATCTTTTTCACCGTTACGGCCACGGATCGGCCGTTCATCGACGGCCTCCTGCTCACCAATCAGGGCGTGCAGACGGAGGTCACGACCCAGGGAGAAACGCTTTCCAAGACCGCCATCGCCCAGGTGCAGATCATCGAACCGCTCCTGGGGATCACCAAGGGCGTCGTCGCCACGAACGACGCCGGCGGCGTGTTCACGCCCACGCCATCCGCTCCTGCCGGTGTGACCTTCTCCGCGCCGGGGTCGTCGCCGTCGTTCACCGGCACGGTGACTTCGAACGGTCTGGCGACCACGCCGATCGTGGCGGCCCTCACGGGCGTGGGAGCCAACGATCTCGTGACGTTCGCGATCGTGATCGAGAACACGGGCCGCAGCCCGAACGGCGCGTTCGACGTGACGTTCCGGGACACGTTCGACGCGACCAAGTTCCAGATTCCCACCGGTGGCTTGAATCTGCAGGTCCGCGACGGCGCCGGCACGCTCCTTCCCTTCACGACGGTGGGCACCGGCCTCTTCGACGCGACCGGTGGCATCCTCCTCGACGATGGCGTGACCACCGGCAGCCTCGGCCCCGGCAAGACGACCGGTGGCACGGTCATCAACACCGGCACGAACATCGCCATCATCACCTACGACCTCCAGTTGAAGCCGAACGTGCAGCCCTCCGACGTGGCCACGAACACCGCCACGCTCTCGAACTACGCGGCGCAGGAGGGCGGCCCGAACTTCATCCCCGACGGGCTCGAGGACTCGACCACCGTCACCGTCGCCGCGCCGACCGTCGTCAAGACGCTCGTCTCGACGTCGATCGTCAACGCCAACAACTCGAACACCCAGGCGGTGATCGGCGAACTCGCCACCTACACGATCACCGTCACGGTTCCGCAGGGCACGATGCCCACGGCCCAGGTCATCGACACGATGCCGGGCGGCCTGGCCTACGTGCGGACGGTGTCGGCGGTCAACAACAGCTCGGCCGTGCTCACGATCCCGAACCTGGCCAACCTGCCGACGGTCACCAGCAACGGCCAGACGATCACCTACGACCTCGGCACGATCACGAACACCGACGCCGACCCCGCCACCGACGAGACGTTCACGATCACGATCGAGGCGGTCGTGCTCAACGTGAGCGGCAACGCGAGCGGCACCACGCTCGTCAACCAGGCCCGCACCGCCTGGAACGCCGGCGTCAACCAGACGTCCAACGTGTCGAGCGGCGCGGTGACCGTGATCGAGCCGACGCTCACCGTCACGAAGACGGCCAGCCCCACGACCGGCCAGGCGACCGACACGATCACCTACACGATCGTCGTCGCGAACCCCACCGGCACCAACCGCACCGACGCCTACGAGGTGACGCTCCAGGACCTCGTCCCGACCGGCATGACCTACGTGCCGGGAACGTGGGCGAACACGGCCGGCACCGCCCCCACGACGATCAGCGACGCCGGGGCGCCGACGCTGTCGGCCGGCTGGAGCACGTTCGCGCTTGGCGACACGAGCACGTTCACGTTCCAGGCCACGCTCAATCTCGCGGTCACGCCCGCCCAGCAGATCGTCAACAACGCCGACGCCGCGTGGGAGAGCCTGCCCACCGACCCCGGCCAGATCAGCACCTTCAACTCCAACTCCTACGAGCGGACCGGTTCCGGCTCGACCACCCTCGGTCAGGTCAACAACTACACCGCGACCGACGACGCCACCGTCACGATCGTCTCGCCGAGCGTCGTCAAGACGCTCGTCTCGACGTCGATCGTCAACGCCAACAACTCGAACACCCAGGCGGTGATCGGCGAACTCGCCACCTACACGATCACCGTCACGGT
>JBJTHX010000181.1:0-7527 GCA_046094745.1 Planctomycetia bacterium | reverse complement strand
GAGCCCCAGAAAGAGCAGGATTGTCCGCCGGCTCACGCCGCCGTGGTCATCGTGCACGTCGATTCCACCGTTCGGCGTCATCTGCCGGCCAAGGCCCAGACCCTCGCCTGGTCGATGGCGGGGGTCGCCGGCCGCGCTCCTGCCCGCGAGGCGCCCCCTCCCACCAGATGCTCGAAGCGGGTCACGCCCTGCGGGGTCGCCAGGCAGATCTCCACCGCGGTCCGGCCCTCCGGCGCCGGCACCTCCGGCCCGATGCCCAGCCCCACGGCCGCGCCGAACGCCGTCCGGGCCCGCTCCGCCAGGCTCATCGCGTCCACGGCGGCGCCGCCTGGCAGCACGAGGCCGCCGCGGAAGCACCCCGGTTCCGGCCGGCGGCCGGCCGCCTGGGCCAGGAGCGCGGACACCCGGCCGCGGGTGCCGATTTCAGCCGTGGCGAGTGTCGCTTTGGCCGCGACGAGGGCCGCCACGGCCGCATCCTCCAGTTCGTCGTCCTCCACGCCGTAGGCCAGCGGGCCGAGGCAGGCACGGATCGTCGCCTCGGTGGGGGCGATCTTCGCCAGGCACTCGGCCGCGTCGCGGCCGCGGGCGGCGATCCGCAGCGTGATGGTCGCCTCGTGGGCCGTGATGCCGACGAGCGGGTCGCGGCCGCGGCGGACGAGATCCGGCAGCATGGCCTCGATCGCGCTCTCGCCGGCGCCGAAACACTTGATGCGCCGCTGCACGATCGTGGCCTTCTCGGGCAGCATTCGCAGGATGGCGGCCGCGACGGTCTCCCGCCACATCGTCCGCATCTCGGCGGGCACACCCGGCAGTGCGAAGACACGGCACCGGCGGCCGCCCTCGCGCACGTCGACGTCGATCCCCGGCGCCGTGCCCTCGGGGTTGGGGATGATCCGGCTGCCGCGCGGAAACAGGGCCTGCCGGCGGTTCGTCTCCGGCATCGGCACGCCGCGCCTGGCAAACCGTGCCTCGACCGCCGCCAGCGCGTCGGCCGACAGTTCCAGCGGGCAGCCCGCCACCTCCGCGAGGACGTCGCGAGTGAGGTCGTCCGCCGTGGGGCCGAGGCCACCGGTGGCCACGACGAGGTCGGCCCGGCCGGCCGCGATCCGGAAGGCCTCGACGCCTGCCTCCTGGGTGTCGGCCGCCGTCGTGTGGAATGCGACCGGCACGCCGAACAGGCCGAGTTCCGCTGCCAGCCACTGGCTGTTGGTGTCGAGCCGTTGGCCCGAGGTCAGCTCGTCGCCGATGGCGATCACTTCCGCCCGCATCGCATGCCTCCGCACCGCTTATACCCGTCTCGCTCGCCCGCGACCAGCCGCGCCACAGGACGGGCTGGCGAGCGGCGCGGCCGCAGGGAACAATGCCGTCATGAGAATCGGCCTGCTCGGATGCGACCGGCAACTGCTCGACCTGGTGGAGGCCGCCCGCAGGCGAGGTGACGCCGTCGTGATCGGCTACGACCTGCCCACGACCACCCCGGCGGCGCTGGCCGGCCTGCGGCGGGCCGATGCCTGGGAGACGCTGCTCGACCCCGCCGCCTGCGACGTCGTGCTCGTCGGCCGCGACGGCTGGACTGCCACCCGGGCGGACGCCGTCCGCACCCTCGTGCAGGCAGGCCGCACGCTGCTCCTCGCGCAGCCACTGGAACTGTCGATGCTCTGGGCATATGAACTCGACATGATGCGGCGGGACACCGGAGCCCGGCTCGTGCCGCTGCTCACCGCGCGGCTGCATCCCTTCGTGGAGCGACTGCGGACGGTCGTGGAGCAAGGCATCGGCGGCGGTGGGACGCTGGGCTCCCTCGAATCGATCACGATGGTCCGGCGGCTCGCCGACCGTGACCGCGACGCGGTGCTCGCCCGGCTGGCGGTCGACGCCGACCTCGTGCGGGTGCTCGTCGGTGAGCCCGCGCGGCTGGCCACGCTCGGCGCGGCCGATCCCGACACCGCCTGGAGTACGATCGCCGTTGGCTTCAGCGGCCCCGGCTTCGTGCCCACCCGCTGGCAGGTCGCGCCGGGCGACGAGCCGGCGGTCTCGATCACGCTCCAGCACACCCGCGGCACGATCCAGGTGGAGGCGCCGGACGACCCAGCGCGGCCCTGGACCTGGTCCGGCCCGCCGGCGAGCGATTCCGCCGGCGACGGCCCCGCCCGCCTGCTCGACCGGCTGGCAGCGCCGGCAGCGGGCGATGGGGTGCCCATGGCCGGCTGGGCCGATGCCGCCCGGGCGATCGAACTCGCCGAGACGGTGCCGCGCAGCCTGGGAAAGGGGCGGGCCATCGACCTGCATCGCGAGGAGTTTTCGGAGCTCGGCACGTTCCGCGGCACGATGGCCTCGCTCGGCTGCGGGCTGGTGCTCGCCGGCCTCGTGGTGCTCGTGCTGGCCACGCTCGTGGGCGGCATCGCGCACGAGTTCGACTGGGAGTTGGGCCGCCGGGTCGCCGCGGCCTGGCCGGTGCTCGTGCTCGTGGTGCTCGGTGCCTTTCTCGCCCTGCAACTGCTGCCGCTCGTGATCGCCGCCGACGGGAACGCGTCCGACGGCCCAGGACCCGGCGACGGCCCCGGCCGGACTTGAGTTTTTTCGGGGTCGGCCGCAGGGCCGCCGCCGTGGCCGAAGAATCCGGGCTTCCAGGCTCGGGATGGGAAGACTCTGCGGGCCGACGCGCCGGCCTTGCAACGGAGCCGCCCGCAGGGCCGATTTCCCCCGCATCCGCGGCCCGGGTCCGATCCCAGGCCGCCCATCGTGCCGGGGAGCAAGACCGCCATGCGGTGTCCGTGGATCGTTCTGCCGCTGGTGGCCGCCTGCGCGGCGGTCGCCACGACGCGGTCCCCGGCATCGGAATCCCGCCGCTCGGTGATCGTCCGGGCGATCGAGTCGCAGCGGGATGCCGTGGTGAACATCCACGGCCAGAAGTTCGTCGGCAACGGCGAGGAAGAGGGGGCCGAACTCCGCCGGGTCAACGGCATGGGCACCGGGGTCGTGATCGACTCGCGGGGCTACGTCGTGACCAACTTCCACGTGGTCGATGGCGTGCGGCGAATCGAGGTCACGCTCGCCTCCGGCAGGACCGTCGCGGCCACGCTCGTCTCTCACGACCCACGGACCGACCTGGCCGTGATCAAGGTCGATATCGAGGAACCGCTGCCGTTGATCACGATCGGCACGTCCAGCGACCTGATGATCGGGGAGACGGTGCTGGCCCTGGGCAATGCCTACGGCTACGAGCACACCGTAACCCGCGGCATCGTCTCGGCCCTGCACCGCTGCGTGGAGGTGAGCCGCACGCAGCGGTATGACGACCTCATCCAGACCGATGCCAGCATCAACCCGGGCAACTCGGGTGGCCCGCTGCTCAACATCGACGGCCAGGTGATCGGCATCAACGTCGCCGTCCGGGCCGGCGCCCAGGGCATCGGCTTCGCGATCCCGATCGACCACGTGCTGGAAGTCGTCACCACGCTCATGTCGGTGGAGCGGGTGGACCACACCTGGCACGGCATCGTGGCGAAGCCCGACGGACGGCCCGGCGTGGTCGTCGAGGCGGTGCCTCGCGAGAGCCCCGCAGCGACGGTCGGCGTGCGGGCAGGCGACCTGATCACGCGGATCGCCGACGTGCCGGTGGTGCGGCAGCTCGACATCGAGCGGGCGTTGCTCGGCCGCAAGGCCGGCGAGCGGGTGCCGGTGACCGTGGTGCGGGCCGGGGCCGAGGAGCGGATCGACCTGCCGCTGGCCGCGATGCGCAGCGACGCGGTGCCGCTCGAGGACCGCTGCTGGCAGGAACTCGGGCTGCGGCTCCAGCCCGTGCCGGCGGCGAAGGTGCAGAAACTGCAGGCCCGCTACCGTGGCGGCCTGCTCGTCACCGAGGTGCGGGCCAACGGCCCCGCCGCCGAGCAGGGCATCAAGGAGGGCGACATGCTCGTCGGCCTCCATGTCTGGGAGACGATCGCGGCGGAGAACATCTCCTACATCCTCGACAAGGCCCAGGAGGAGCACCTCAACCCGATCAAGTTCTACGTGCTCCGCGGCCGCGAGACGCTCTTCGGCCACCTCGTCTCCGACACCGTCCGGCGGTGACACCGCCCCGGCCGGTGCCGCCGCCCCCCGACTCCGACCGCGAGGGGCCTTCCTCGGTCGACCGCGGCGGGCGACAATCCCCCGCATGGAAACCGACTTCGTCGAGTGGCTGCTCCGGCGACTGCCGGCCGACGCGCGGCTGGAGGTGCCGGCCGGTGACGATGCCGCCGTGCTCCGGCCCCCGGCCCTGCGTCGCACCGTGGTCACCACCGACATGCTGATGGAGGGGACGGACTTCGTGCTCGGCCCCGACTGCCCGCCGGAGGCGGTGGGCCGCAAGGCGCTGGCCGTGAACCTGAGCGACCTGGCGGCGATGGCAGCCCGGCCCGAGGCGGCGGTGGTGGCCGTCGCCCTGCCGCGACGCGGCGGCGACGCGCTCGCCCGCGGCCTGCACGTCGGCATCGCCGCGGTCGCGGCGCAGCACGGCGTCGCCATCGCCGGCGGAGACACGAACGCCTGGGACGGGCCGCTGGTGATCAGCGTGACCGCGATCGGCAGCGTGGTTCCCGGTGCCGCCTGGCGACGGGACGGTGCCCGGCCCGGCGACCTGCTGGCCGTCACGGGCGGATGCGGCGGCAGCCTCCTCGGCCGCCACCTCGCCGTCGAGCCCAGCTGCCGCGAGGCGGCGTGGATCGCCGCGCGGTTTCCGGTGCATGCCGCGATCGACGTCAGCGACGGTCTGTCGCTCGATCTCGCGCGGATGATGGCGGCGAGCGGAACGGCCGCGGTCCTCGACCGCGACCGTGTGCCCGTTCATCCCGACGCCCACCGCATGAGCCGGGCCGACGGCCGGACGCCGCTCGACCATGCCCTCGCCGACGGGGAGGACTTCGAACTCTTGCTGGCCCTGCCGCCCGAAGCCGCCCGAGCCCTGGCGGCCGAAGCGCCGCCCGCCCTGGGCACGCCCGTCACCGTCATCGGCGAGGTTGTCGAGGGTCGCGGCCTCTTTTCCCGGCGGCCGGACGGCGGCCGGGAGCCGCTCGAGGCCCGTGGCTTCGTCCATGCCTTCGATGCGTGACGCCCGCATGCGAACCTGTTCGATCCCGATCGCCGCCGAAGCCGACCTCGCCCCGCTGGCCGCCGCGTTGGCCGCGGCGCTACCCGACCGCGGCTTCGTGGCCCTTTCCGGCGACCTCGGTGCCGGCAAGACCACGTTCGTCAAGGCGGTCGCCGCGGCGGCCGGCATCGACCCCGTTGAGGTGGTGAGCCCCACCTTCGGTCTCATCCACGTCCACGCCTCACCGACGCGGCGGATCGTCCACGCCGACATGTACCGGCTCGCCGCCCCCGCCGACCTGCACGAGATCGGCTGGGAAGACGCGCTCGCCGCGCCCGGCTGGGCCTTCGTGGAGTGGCCCGAGCGGATCGCGGCGGCGCTGCCGGCCGACCGGCTCGACGTCGAGATCCGGATCGACACGCCGGCGGCCCGCACGTTCACGTTCCGGGGCCACGGCCCGGCCCACGAGGCCGTCGTCGAGCGGCTCGCGGCGCGACGCGGCTGACGTGAGCCGACCCCGAACCGCCCTAGCCGGCGGGAATCGTCCGCGGCGGCGCGTCGCCCTTCTGCTCCACGGTCAGGTCGAGCCGGCTCGCGCCGCCGGTCGCCCCCAATTCCTTGAGCCGGGCGAGCTTGGCCGCGGCGGGCGGCTCGCCGGCCGACTCGCGGCCCGGCGCCGAACCGAAGAGGATCCGGCTGCCGTCGGCGGCGGCCAGTTCCCACATCCGCAGGTTCCGCTCGCGGACCGGGCGAATCTCGACGAGGCCGAGCGCCTCCCAATCGGGCCCCAAGGCCGCGGCAACGGCGGCCGCCTCCTCCACCGCGGCGTCGCCCCAGGGGAAGCCCTCGGTGCCCTGGGGAGTCGATTGGATGCCGGTGACCCGCGGATAGCGGGCGGCGGCCGCGCGGGTGAAGTCAGCGCTGGGCAGCACGACGCCCTCGGCGTCGACGGCCAACAGTCCGTCCTGCCAGGAGACCATCGCCGCCGGCTCGCGGCACTCGACCTCGACGACAGCCGCCGCCGGATGGCGGATTTCCACGCCCAACACCCGCCGCACCCACGGGTGCATGTCGAAGGCCCGGGCGAGCCGCCGCTGCAGTTCGGGATCGTCGAGCGGCAGGCCGCGGTCGAGGCTCGCGTTCCGCAGCGCCTCGGCCCGCACGTCGCCCTTGACCCACTCGGCCACGCCCCGCACCTGCACCGCCTCGGGATCCAGCACGGGGTCGGGGTGGCCGCGGGTCGCGTCGCCGAACCGCTGCCACAGCAGCCAGCCGGCCGCGACGGCCGCGGAGAGCACGAGCACCGCGCCGACACCCGCTCGGTGGGCGGCGAAGAATCCCTCCGTCCCGCCGGGATGCGGCGCGGAGTCCGGTGCTGGCCGGCGGCGGGGAGGCGGATTCCTGCGCGGATGGGGCGGGTCACCAGACGTCGATCTGCGGCGTCAGTTCCACGCCCAGCGTGTCGCGGACGCGGCCGCGGACGGCCTCGACGAGCGTTCGCACGTCGTCGCTGGTGCACCGCGGGCCGGCCACGACGTAGTTGGCATGCGGCGGGTAGACCGAGGCGTCGCCGGCACGTAGGTCGCGGGCTCCGGCCTGCACGATCAACGACTCGGCCGTGGCTCCCAGCGGGTCCTTGAACATCATCGCGACCGCCCGGGTGCCGCTGGGCTGCTGCGAACGGCCCACGATCCACTGCTTCTGCATCCGCTTCGTCAGTTGCTCCGGGCTCTCTTGGTCGAGTTCGAGCCGGCAGCCGATCACGATGCAGTCGTCGAGGTTGCTCCACCGCGACTCGAACGCGAGACGGCCCCGCTCCCGCACCTCCACGCCCCCATCGGGCAGCATCACGGTCACCGCCGCCACGCAGGCGCTGATGTCGCCGCCGTGGCCGCCCGCATTGCCCACGAGGGCCCCGCCCACGGTCCCGGGCACGTCGACGAGCATCTCGAGGCCCGCGAGCCCGGCCTGCACGGCCGCCGAGACGACGTGCACCAGTTTCGCGCCCGCTCCGGCCACCACCGCCGGCTTCTGGATCTCGATCCCGCAGAAGGCCGGCGCCGACAGCCGAACCACCATGCCCGGATATCCGGCGGCGGGCACGAGCACGTTCGAGCCACCGCCGATCACCCGCAGCGGCACCTGCCGCTCCGCGCACCGCCGCACCACGCGGCCGAGCGCCTCGACGTCGACCGGCTCGCAGAAGTAGCCCGCGGCACCGCCGATCCCGAGCCAGGTGTGGTGGGCGAGCGGCTCGCCGCACGAGACCGCGACGCCGAGGTCGTCGAACGGGCTCGGGCCGCCCGCCCCCGCGGGCTGGGCGCGACCGGCCGGCTTCGTCTGCGAACCCTGTTTCATGCTGGCGTTCCTTCGTGCCGCCCCCGCCGACGGCGGGGCAACCGACAATTGTGACCCAACTCGCGGGCTACCGTCCATCCGGGCCGCGCGGACCGCCA
>JBJTHX010000180.1:0-3171 GCA_046094745.1 Planctomycetia bacterium | reverse complement strand
TCTCGGGATGGGCGGCCTGGATCGCCTGGCGGAGCCGGCTGCAGTTGGCCACCTGCAGGTCGGCGGCGGCCGCCGCGGTGGCCTGGGCGCCGAGGAAGACCCGCCGCGAGGCCCCCGGAGACCGCTGGACACGGGGAAACTGACGGGCGTGATCGGGCATGGCCGGGCCTCCTCGCGTCGGGATCGAAACGTGGGGTAAGGTTATCAGAGCCGGTGGCCGGATGCGTCCTGTGGAGACCGCGGCTGCCGCGAGGAGCCAGGATCGATGCGCAGGCGAGACGTTTTGGCCGCGGCGGTCGCCGCCGGGGCGTGCGTGCCGGCCCGGCCGGCCCGCCGAGGCTGCGGCCGTGCCGCCCGAGGCGCCGCCTCCGCCGCCCCGCCCGGAGCGGGGCCTGCTCTTCTCCTGCAAGTATTCGATGACGCAGGGGGCCACGCTCGAGGAGCGGCTCGCGTCGGCCCGGGCCGCGGGGATGGACGGCGTCGATTTCGACGACGCGGCCTCCGTGACGCCCGCCGGCCTGCGGCAGGCGGCCGCGAAGACGGGCGTCTTCATCCACAACGCCATCGACCATCGCCACTGGAAGACGCGGCTCACGAGTCCCGAAGACGCCACGCGGGCCGAGGCCCTCGCGCATCTCGAGCACTGCATCCGCGTGTCGCACGCCGCCGGCGGCAGCGGCGTGCTGATCGTCCTCGGCAGTCGGACCGACGGCCCGGAGGGCCCGGAACGGGCCCGCGCGGAGATCGCCAAGGCGCTGCCGCTCGCCGCCGCGCTCGGCCAGCGGATCCTGATCGAGAACGTGTGGAACGGGATCTTCTACGACGACAAGGGACCGCGGAACCAGAGCGTGCAGCCGTTCGTCGACTACCTCGACAGCTTCCGGAGTCCGTGGGTCGGGGCGTTCTTCGACCTCGGCAACCACGCCCGCTTCGCCGACGTGCCCGCCTGGATCCGTGGGCTCGGTCCGCGGATCGTCAAACTCGACATCAAGGGCTACTCCAACGCGCGGGCCGACGCCGACGGCAACTGGAAAGGCTTCGTCGACATCGCCGACGGCGACATCGACTGGGCCGCGGTGCGGGCCGCCCTACGGGACATCGGGTTCACCGGCTGGGTGTCGGCGGAGGTCTCCGGCGGCGACACGGCCCGCCTCGCGACCGTCCTCGACCAGATGAAGAAGGCCCTGCTCGGCTGACAGGAAGCATCCGCCGCACCAGCACCGCCGCCGCGTCCCACCCGCCAGGAGTTTCGATGGCCACCGAGCCGCAGACCGCCGCCTCCGCCCCGATCTACCGCGGCCCGCTACCGCACGTCACCACGGTCGAGCGGGTGCCCGTGACCGTCTACGACCAGCCGCGGGACGCCAGTCGCGCCGTGGCCCGCGAGATCGCCGACCTGATCGCGGCGCGGTCGGCGGCCGGCCGCAAGACCGTGCTCGGGCTGGCGACCGGCAGCACGCCGGTGGCCGTGTACGACGAACTGATCCGGCTCCACGACGAGGAGGGCCTGTCGTTCAAGGACGTCGTCACGTTCAACCTCGACGAATACTGGCCGCTGCAGCCCGACGCGCTGCAGAGCTACCACCGCTTCATGCGCGAGCACCTCTTCGACCACGTCGACATCCCCGCCGACCAGGTGCACATTCCCGACGGCACGCTTCCCCGGGCCGACATCATGGCCGCCTGCGTCCGCTACGAGGAGCGGATCCGGGCTGCCGGCGGCATCGACCTGCAGATCCTGGGCATCGGCCGCACCGGCCACATCGGCTTCAACGAGCCGGGCAGCCCGCTGGAGAGCCGCACCCGCTTGATCACCCTCGACGGCGTGACCCGCGGCGACGCCGCCAGCGACTTCTTCGGCGAGTGGAACGTGCCCCGCCAGGCGATCACGATGGGGGTGGGCACGATCCTCGACGCCCGCCGGGTGGTGCTCCTCGCCTTCGGCGAGCACAAGGCGCCGGTCGTCCGCCGGGCCGTCGAGGAGCCGGCCGACATCCACGTCTCGGCCAGCGCGCTGCAGCAGCACCCGGACGCGCGGTTCGTGCTCGACCGGGCGGCCGCGACCCGGCTCTCGCGGTTCGAGTCGCCGTGGCTCGTCGGGCCGCTGGAGTCGATGGGGCTCGAGTGGACCGATCCGCTCGCCCGCAAGGCGGTGATCTGGCTGGCGCTGAAGATGGGCAAGCCGATCCTCAAGCTCACCGACGAGGACTACAACGAGCACGGCCTGCAGGACCTGCTCTCCGCCCGCGGCCGGGCCTACGACATCAACATCGACGTCTTCCGCTCCATGCAGGACACGATCACCGGCTGGCCCGGCGGCAAGCCCGGCAAGCCGCGGCGGATCCGCGGCGTCGAGGCCGGCGGAGCGCGGCCGCGGGCCGACGAGTTCCCCAAGCGGGTCGTCGTCTTCAGCCCGCACCCGGACGATGACGTGATCAGCATGGGAGGCACCTTCATCCGCCTCTGCGAGCAGGGGCACGAGGTGCACGTGGCCTACCAGACGAGCGGCAACATCGCCGTCTGGGACGAGTCGGCCGACCGGCACGTCGACTTCGTCGACGAGTTCTGCCGGGCCTTCGGCGCCGGCACACAGGCGGGCGAGATCGTGGAGCGGATCCGTGGCTACCTGCGGACGAAGGGGGCCGGGGCGGTCGACATCCCCGAACGGCAGATGGTGAAGGGCCTGATCCGGCGGACCGAGGCCCGGGCCGCGGCCCGCTACTCGGGCGTCGGGCCGGACCGGATCCACTTCCTCGACCTGCCCTTCTACGAGACGGGCCGGGTGCGGAAGAAGCCGATCGGCGACGAGGACATCCGCATCACGCGGGACCTGCTCGAGCGGGTGCGGCCCCACCAGGTCTACGCCGCCGGCGACCTCTCGGACCCGCACGGCACGCACCGCGTCTGCCTGGCGACGATCACCCGCGCGTTGGGCGACCTACGCGACGAGGAATGGGCCCGCGACTGCGAACTCTGGCTGTATCGGGGCGCCTGGCAGGAGTGGGAACCGCACGAGATCGACATGGCGGTGCCCCTCTCGCCCGACGAGGTGGAACGGAAGCGGCTCGCGATCTTCAAGCATGAGAGCCAGAAGGACCGGGCGCTCTTTCCCGGAGCCACCGACTCCCGCGAGTTCTGGCAGCGGGCCGAGGACCGCAACCGCGAGACCGC
>JBJTHX010000179.1:0-6129 GCA_046094745.1 Planctomycetia bacterium | reverse complement strand
CGGGCCGGCCTGGGCGACGATCTTGTCCTGGTCGACGCAGTCGGCCGCGATCCAGCCCGACATCAACACCATGGGCATCCCCGGCCCCGGATGCGCCGAGCCGCCGGCGAGGTAGAGCCCCTCGACGTCTGGCGACCGGTTCGCCGGCTTGAAGGCGCCCAGGTACTTCCCGTGGCTCGCCAGGCCGTAGATCGCCCCGTCGAGCACGTGGTAGCGGTCGTTGATGTCCTGCGGCGTGAGGGCCCTTTCGAAGACGATGTGCCGCTCGAGGTCCTTCATGCCGGCCGTCTCCTCCAGCTTGCGGATGATCGTCTTGCGGTAGCCCGACAGCATCTTCGACCAGTCGTGGTGCGGCCGCAGGTAGGGCGTGTGGACGAGCACGTACAGCGCCTCGCCGCCGGGGATCGCCACCTCCGGCTCCGTGATCGCCGGCGCGCAGACGTAGCAGGTGGGATCGGGGGCCGGCTCCCCGCGACGGTAGATCGCCTCGAACTCCTCGTGGGGATCCTGGGAGAAGACGAAATTGTGGTGGATGAGCTGCTCGTACCGCTTGTCGAGCCCGAGGTAGAGCACCACGCCCGAGCAGGCGGGCTCGTATTTGCGGCGGCCGAGGAACCGCTGCCGCGGGCCGGCGTCGACGAGTTCGCGGTGCGTCCGCACGCTGTCGGAGTTGCTCACCACGGCACCGGCCGCGATCGTCTCGCCGGCGGCGGTCTCCACGCCCCGCACACGGCCCCCCTCCACGACGATCCGCCGCACCGGCGTCCGCGTGCGGAACTCGACGCCCAGGTCGACCGCCAGGTTGGCCAGCGCCCGCGGCACCGCGCCGGTGCCGCCCCGCGGATACCAGACGCCGTCGTGCGACTGCATGTGGGCGATGCCGCACAGCACGGCCGGCGACTGCTCGGGGCAGCTGCCGACGTACTGTGTGTAGTGGTCGAGCATCTGGGCCGCCCGCGGGTCGGGCACGAACGACCGCACCGTGCCGGCGACGCTGTGGCCCGGCCGCATCCCCATCAGCTCCTTGAGGAAGCCCACGGAGAGGCTCTGCCGCACGTTGAACATGTCCTTCATGCCGCCGACGCTGCGCCAGAAGAAGAACTCGTCAGAGATCCGGTGCAGCCGGCGGGAGAGGTCCATGAACCGGCCGTAGCCCGCCCCGGCGCCGGTGCCGGGGGCGTAGGCGTCGAGCGTGGCCTGCATGGCGGGCACGTCGGCCACAAGGTCGAGCGTCGAGCCGTCGACGAAGAAACTCCGCCACTGGGGGTCGAGCGGCACGAGGTCGAGTGCCGAGGCGAGGTCGCGGCCGGCCTCCGACCAGATCCGCTTGAGGACCCGAGGGATCGTGAGGATCGTGGGCCCCATGTCGAAGCGGAAGCCCTGCTCGTCGATCACGGCCGCCTTGCCGCCGACCCAGGCATTCTTCTCGCAGACGGTCACCGCGTAGCCGCGGGCAGCCAGCGTGCAGGCCGCGGCCAGGCCGCCCAGCCCGCTGCCGATCACCACCACGCGATTGTCGTCGAGAGCCTTGGTCATCGTGCGTTCCTTGCGGAGTGGGTGTCGGCGGATCAGACCGCGGCCGGCTCCTGCCCGCGGATGCGGCGGGAGGTCGGGCGACTGGCGGCACCCGCGGCCACGCCGAGGTCTTCTAGCAACAGGTCGGTGGTGATCCGCGCGGACGAGTAGATCACCGGCAGGCCGCTGCCCGGGTGCGTGCCGCCGCCGACGAGGTACATCCGCTCCACGTCCTCGAAGCGGTTGTGGGGCCGCATGTGCAGCATCTGGCCGAGATTGTGGGACAGGTTGAACGTCGCGCCACGGTAGATCTCGTAGCCTTCCTGCCAGTCGTCGGGGGTGAGCATCTTCTCGTAGCGGATCCGGTCGCGGACGCCGCGGATGCCGATCCGCTCCATCTGGTCGAGGGCCACCTCCCGGTACCGGGGTCCCTCGACCCGCCAGTCGACGTGCGGGTGCCGATGGGTCACCGGGATCAGCAGGTAGAGCGTGCTCGCGCCACGGGGGGCGAGCGTCGGGTCGGTGACGCAGGCGTTCTGCACGTACATCGACGGGTCGCGGGAGAGCACGTGGCGGTGCTCGATGTCGGCGAGGTTCTCGCGGTAGTTCTCCGACAGGTAGATGTTGTGGTGGGCCACGTCGTCGTACCGGCCCTCGATCCCCAGGTAGAGCATGAAGGTCGAGCAGGAGAACCGCCGCGAGGCGATCCGGCGGTCGCTCCACCGCCGCCGGAGGCGGTCCGGCACGAGCCGCGTCATGCTGCGGGCGAAGTCGGCGTTGACGACGGTGGCATCGGCCGCATGGATGCCGGAGGCGGTGCGGACGCCCGTGATCCGTTTCCCGGCGAACTCCAGGCCCTCGACGGGCTCGCCGTAGCGGATCTCCACGCCGAGCTGGCCGGCGATCCGGGCCATGGCCGCGCTGACGGCGCCGCAGCCGCCGATCGGGTGGTAGACGCCGTGCTCGTACTCCAGGAACGAGAGGATCGAGAACAGGCTCGGGCAGCGGAAGGGCGACATGCCCAGGTACTTCGACTGGAACGTGAAGGCCAGCCGGATTCGCTCGTCCGAGAAGAAGGTGCCGAGTTCCGCGTCGAGGCTCCGCCACGGCTTGAGGATCGGCATCAGCTTGATCAGGTCGGGGCTGGCCAGGTCGATCCAGCTCTCGAACGGCTGCTCGAGGAAGGGGGCGAACCGCGCGAACTTCTCGCGGGTGGCCTGCATGAAGCGGGTGAAGGAGCCGCGGTCGGCTGGCGAGAGTCGCGACACCTCGGCCTCCATGCGGGCCACGTCGGGCGTGGCGAGGAGTTCGCCGCCCGCCCCGAACACCAGCCGGTACTGCGGGTCGAGCCGGACCATCTCGACCTCGCGGCGGAGGTCGAAGCCGCAGGCCGTGAAGATGTCCTCGAGCACCCGCGGGTAGAGGAAGAACGTCGGCCCGAGATCGAACCGGAAGCCCTCCGGTGTGCTGATCGTGCTCGTGCGACCGCCGGGGACGTCGAGCCGCTCGAAGACCCGCACGCGGAGTCCGGCCCGGGCCAGGAGCATCGCGGAGGCGAGGCCGCCCGGGCCGGCACCGATGATGTTGACCGTCCGCGTCATCCACGCCCTTCCCAAGCCGCGCCGCCGCCGCAGCGATCGACCGTACTATAGGAATGGCGCGCGGGGGGTCAAGAAACGCCCGCGAATCGCGGCCCTACAGCCGGGGGCGTCAGTACGGGATGTAGTAGGCGGTCCGCACGGGGCGATACGCGCCGAACAGCCCACGGCGGTACACCGGGGCGACGACGGCGGGAGCGTAGTACGCGGTCACGGGAGCGGCGACCGCCTCGGCGACGGGTGCGGCGTAGTAGGCCGTGGTCGGCGCGTAATAGGCCGTGGTCGCGGCGGGAGCGTAGTAGGTCGTCGTGGCCGCGGGGGGCGTAATACGCGGTCGTCGCCACGGGCGCGTAGTACGAGGCGACGGCGACGGCGGGGGCGGCCACGGCCACCGGCGGTGAATACGCCGTCACCGCGGCGTAGTTGCCGGCCGGCACGTAGTTGGCGACATAGGCCGGCGCAGCGGCGACGACGGGCGCCGCAACCACGGGGCGGTAGGCGGGATAGTAGACGACCTGGGCGGAGGCTTGGGCAGCGGCACCGGCGGCCAGCGCGACAATCGCAGCGAACAGGGCCTTGCGGCCGACGGAAATCATGGCTTTCCTTTCAGCGTCCCAGTCGTGGGACTCGCGTGCGGGCGAAGCCGGTCCGTGACGCACCGGGCCGGTCGACGCCCTCGACCCTTGAGAGGATACGTTCGCATTGACGGGTCGTGCAAACAGCCGTCAAAGTCTGCCAAAACCCGTGCGAACCTGGGCAAGGGGCATGCGGTGCGGGGCCGGCGAAACGGCCCTGCGGTTCGGTCCGACGCCATGCCAGCGAGACGACACTTTGCAGCCATCGAACACCGGTTTCCTGCCGCTCCTTCTGCTGCGGATGCTGACGGTCGTCAATGACAACCTGCTCCGCTGGCTGGCGATCGGTCTCGGCAAGCGGGCGGCCGGCGCGGCGGGGACGGCGCTGGTGCTCACGATCGGCACCGCTGGCTTCGTGCTGCCGTTCATCCTCCTGGCGTGGCTGGCCGGCTGGCTGGCCGACCGGTTTCCCAAGCGGTCGGTCCTGGTCTGGTGCAAGGCTGCCGAGATCGGCATCGCGGCGGCGGCGGTCGCGGCCATCGCCTGGGGCGCGGGCGCCGGCGGAACCGTGGCCGGCCTGCCGGTCGGCCTGTGGCTGTTGCTGGCGACGCTCGTCGTCATCGGGTCGCAGGCGACGCTGCTCGCCCCGGCGATGCTGGGCACGATCCCGGAGACGGTGCCGCAGGAGCGGCTGGCGCTCGCCAACGGCGTGTTCGCGCTGGTGACGCTCGCGGCCACGCTCGTCGGCATGGCCGGCGGCAATTGGCTCGCCGACCTGACGCCACTCGGCCACGCCACGGAGGCCGTGGCACCCGTGGCCTGGGCGGCGCGGCTGCCCTTCGGCCACGCCGCGCCGGCGGCCGCAGCGCTCGTCGGCGTCGCGTTCGCCGGCTGGATCGCGGCCCTCCGCCTGCCGCGTCGCTCCGCGGCCGATCCACACGCGCCGCCGCCGTGGAACGCCCTCGCCCGCTCGTGGTCCGACCTGGCGGCACTCTTCGCCGCGCCCCGGCTCGCCGCCGCGGCGGCCGGGATCGTCTTCTTCTGGGCGGTCGGTGCCGTGGCCCAGCTCAACATCGACCAGTTCGCCTCCGAGTCGGGCGGCACGACCCAGGGCGAGGTCGTGCCCCTGCTCGTGGCCCTCGTCGCGGGAATCGGCCTCGGCAGTCTCGTGGCCGGACGGTTCGCCACGCACGGCATCGATGCGGAATCGCGGGTCGATCTCGGCTTCGTGCCCGGGGGCGCGATCATCATGGCCGTGGCCTGCTTCGCGCTCGCCGCGACACCGGAGCGGATCTTCGGCACGGGCACGGCGTGGAGCCTCGTCGGGCCGGCCTGCTGGCTCGCCGTGCTCGGCATCGGCGCCGGCATCCTGGACGTGCCGCTCGAGGCCTATCTCCAGGAACAAAGCCCGCCGACACGTCGCGGGGCGGTGCTGGCGTCCACCAACCTCCTCGTCTTCGCCGGCATGGTCGCCGCGTCGCTCGGCTACGGCGGTCTCCGGTCCCCCGTGGGCCCGGCGGAGGCGCTGCGGCCCCTCGTCTCGGCCCGCGGCAGCTTCGCCATCTTCGGCGGCCTGTCGCTTCTCGCCGCGGCGCTGGCGGTCTACGCGGCCCCGCGGTCCACGCTGCGGCTGTTCGTGGCCACGCTCGTCGGCGCCGTGTGGCGGTTCCGCGCGGTGGACGCCGACCGCGTGCCGGCCGCGGGACCCGTCGTGCTCGTCGTCAACCACCTCTCCTGGCTCGACGGATTCCTGCTGCCCATGGCCAGCCCCCGGCCCGTGCGGATGGTCGTCTACGGCCCCAACATCCGCGGCCGCTTCCTCCGGATGCTCGCCGACCAGTGGCGGTTCATCCTCTTCGATCCCCGCCCCAAGTCGATCGGGACGGCGCTGAAGACGATCCAGTCGGGCATCGCCGGCGGCGACGCGATCGGCATTTTCTGCGAGGGGGGCATCTCGCGGACCGGCCAGTTGCTGGGCTTCAAACGTGGCCTCGAGTGGCTGCTCGGCAAGGTCGAATCGCCGCTCCAGCCGGTGGCGATCGACGGGATGTGGGGCAGCGGGCTGACGTTCTCCGAGGGCCGCTACTTCACGAAGTGGCCGCGGCTGTTCCGCCGCACGGTGATGCTCACCTACGGCCCCGAGCAGCCGCCCGGCGTGCACGCCGAGCGATTCGAGCAGCGGATCGCCTGGCGCCAGCGAGGCCACGAGTTGGTCGCCCCGCCGGATCATGCAGCAGCCGTCGAAGGCCTCGGCCGTGGCCGCGTGCGGATCGAGCCGGCGGGCGACCGCCCCGGCCGCGACCTCCTGCAACGCGAGCCGGGCCCGGTCGGGGTGCGTGCCGGCCGGCAGCACGGGGCCGTAGGTGAGCATCACCGTGCGGCGGAACAGCCGCGGCCACTTCGTGAAGTAGCGGCCCTCGGAGAACGTCAGCCCGCTGCCC
>JBJTHX010000178.1:0-6934 GCA_046094745.1 Planctomycetia bacterium | reverse complement strand
GCGGAGGGCGTCGAACCAGCGCTCGGCCTGCGACCGGGTGTTCGTGAACACGAGCGTGGTCGAGGCACGATCGATCGCGGCCACGACATGCGGCAGGAGCCGCATGCCCATGTGCCCCGCCCACGGGAACCGCTCCATCGGCTCGGGGATCAGCGTCTCGATCTCGAGCGGCCGGGGCACGCGGGCCGAGACGAGCCGGGCGGCGGGAGCGGCCGCCGGACCGATGAGCGCCGCACGCGCGTCGTCGAGGTTCGCGAGCGTGGCGGAGAGCCCCCACGTGGCGAGCCCGGGTCGCAGCGCCCGCAGGCGGGCGAGGGCGAGTTCCGTCTGCACGCCGCGCTTGGTCGAGAGCAGTTCGTGCCACTCGTCGACGACCACGGTCTGGAGATCGGCGCAGATCTCGTGGGCGTCTTCGAGCGAGAGCAGGATCGAAAGCGACTCGGGCGTGGTGACCAGCGCCGTGGGCCACTGCGCGCGGAGCCGCCGCCGGTCGGCGGCCGACGAGTCGCCGGTGCGGACGCCGACGGTGAGGCCGCCCGCCACGCGGCCGGTGCCGCGGAGCGGTTCCTCGAGCGCCAGCGCCGTGTCGGCCGCGAGGGCCTTCAGCGGCGTGATCCAGACCACGAGCGGGCCGCGTCGCGCGGCCGGGTCCGCACCGACGGCCGCGGACCGCGCCACCGCCCCGAGCCAGGCGGCGAGCGTCTTGCCGGTGCCGGTGGGGGCGTGGAGGAGGCCGCTCTCCCCGGCGGCGGCCGCCTGCCAGACCTCCTCCTGGAACGGGAACACCTCCCAGCCCCGGCCCGCGAACCAGGCCCGGAACCGCTCGACCGCCGCCTCGGGGAGGGCCGGAGGGAGGGGGAGGGCCGTTGCCGACCCGCCCTGCCGACCGCGCGTCCTGGCCGCAATATTCACCCGGAACCCCGCTACATGCCGAAAAATGGATGGGCTGCGAACTTTGGACTACGGTTCATCGTATAGCCACAGTCCCCCGGAGCGATCCCGTGACGAATGCTTTCCAGCCCGCCCCCGGCACGATGCGGCCCGCCCGGCGGGGAAAAACCCGGCGCAGCCGCCCGTTGGGGGGCTGGGAACGGCTCGGCCTGGGCGTCGGCCATGAGCCGCTCGAGGCCCGCGCCCTGATGGCGGCCGATCTCGGCGTCACGATCGACGCGGGGCACGTCTGGTACCTGCCCGGCACCGAAACCACCTACACCGTGTCGGTCACGAACCTCGGCCCCGACGCGGCCACGTCGGTCGCCGTCTCCACGGTGCTCGGCAGCCAGATCACGCGCAGCACCTGGACCGCCGCCTACTCGGCCGGCGGTTCCGGCCCGACGGTGGGAGCGGGCAACGTGGCCGGCACCGTCACGCTGCCCTCCGGCGGCACCGCCACGTTCACCGTCGTCGCCCGGATCGGTGCGAACGCGACCGGCTCGCTCACGTCCACCGCCAGCGTCGTCCGTGCCGGCGACCCGAACTCGAGCAACGACACCGCCAGCGACACGCTGCAGTTCGTCGCCCGGCCGACGGTGCTCTCCGACGATCTCGGCTTTGCCTCCACGTCGGCCATCCGCCTGGTCGATCCGTCCACCGGCGCCGAACAACGCCGGTTCTTTGCCTTCGAGCCGACCTTCCGCGGCGGCGTGCAGACCGTGCTGGCCGACGTCGACGGCGACGGCCGGCCCGAGGTCGTCGGCGCTCCCGGTCGCGGCCGCGTGGGCGAGATCCGCGTCTTCAGTCTCGACGGCGTGGAACTGTCGCAGTATCGCACGCAGCCCTTCGGCCCCGACTGGCGCGGCGGCGTGAACGTCGCCGTCGGTGACTTCAACGGCGACGGCAAGGCCGACTTCGCGGCCGCCAAGGCGAGCGGGGATGGCGAGGTGCGGGTGTTCCGCGGCCAGGCCGGCGCCGATCCCGTCGAGAACACCGCCTTCCGGACGATCCGCCCGTTCGCGGCCACGTTCATGGGCGGCGCCACGGTGGCGTTCGCCGACCTGGGCACCTTCAACGCCGGCACGACCGTCGACGCCGCGGTGCCCGACGGCCGCGCGGAACTGCTCATCGGCAGCGGCCCCACGATCGCCCCGCAGGTGCAGGTCCGCGATCTTTCGGCCGAGGCCGCGCCCGTCATCGACACGATTCTGCCGTTCACGCCCGGCATGCTGGGCGGCGTGTCGGTGTCGGCGGCCCGCATCAACCTCGACTCCGTGCCGGACGTGCTCGTCGCGGCCGGCGTTCGCGGCACCGGCCTCGTCGAGGCCTACGACGGCCGCGTCGCCGCGGTGGCCAACCCGCGGCTCGCCGCCTTCACCGCCATCGCGGGCCGCCGGTTCGCGCCGACGGTTGCCACGGCCCTCGACACCGACGGCGACGGGCGGGCCGACGAGATCATCGCCGCGCAGGCCGGCCAGACCGTGGGCCGGTTCTCCACGGCCGGCGCCGCCCTCGGCGGCCTGGGCACGACCGCCGGCCGCGCGGCCGTCCCGTTCGTCCCGACGAACCCCACGATCGTCACCACGCCCTCCGGCCTGCAGTATCGCGACCTCCTCGTCGGCACCGGCGTTAAGCCGTCATCCTCGACCGCCACGGTCAGGGTCAATTACGAGGGCCGGCTGCTCAACGGCACGCGGTTCGACGGGCGGGACAACATCAACTTCCCGCTCAACGGCGTGATCGCCGGCTGGACCGAGGGCCTGGGGTCGATGCGGGTGGGCGGCCGCCGGCAGCTCATCATCCCGGCGAACCTCGCCTACGGCTCGACGCCGCGTGACGGCATCCCGCCCAACTCGACGCTCGTCTTCGACGTCGAACTCCTGGCGACGACCTGAGCCGCCGGCGGATCTTTGCGTGGGCCGGTCGTCGCCGCGTAGGCTGAAGGCATGACGCGTTCCCGAGTCGTGCCGTCGCCGCGTGCCGTCCGCCTCCGGGCCGTGGCGGTCATGCTCGCCTGGCTCGCCGTCGGCCCGGTGTCCGCCGCCGAGGTGCCCGTGTTCACCGACGTCGAGCGGCAGCCATTCGTGGCCGCGGCGCGGCGGCTCGTCGAGGCGCTCGATCGCGCCGGCGCGCCACTGGCGGCCGCGGCGCGGGGGCGGATCGAGGCGGCCGCAGCGGAGCCGGACGACGCCCGGGCCGTGCTGGCCATCCAGGACGTGCTCGACCCGCTCTGTCTCGCCGTCGTCACGATCAACCCCGAGAGCCGCGTGAAGGTGGCCGAGGGCCCGGCCCCGAAGGAGCTCATGCAGCAGGGCTGGCGGACGTTCCTCGTCAAGGTGCGGAACGAGGCGGGCGTGAATCCGCCCCTGCGGGTCGCGAGCCCCAACGCCCTGCGGATGACCGAGCGTGGCCGCGAGCCGCGGGAGCGGCCCCGCACCACCGACGCGCTCGTCGGCCCGGCCGACATCCCGGACCGGTTCCTCGAACTCGCCCTGCCGGCGGGGGAGCCGCTCAAGCCCGCGCTCTCGGGGCTCGAGGTCGAATATCGGCCGCTCGAGGTCTTCTGCCGCGACGCGGGTCCGCGCGAGGCCACGCTCCAGTTCGACATCGGCGCGGGCACGCAGGACGTCGGCTTCCGCAGCGAGATTCCCGTCCTCTTCAAGGCCGTGCCGGCCGTGAAGGTGACGCTGCGGGTCGCGGACGTCGACGGGCAGCCGACGATCGCCGCCTTCACGATCCGGGACGGCCACGGCCGGGTGTACCCGCTGCCGTCGCGGCGGCTCGCCCCCGACTTCTTCTTCCACGATCAGGTCTACCGGGCCGACGGTGAGCACGTGCTCCTGCCGCCGGGTGACTACGAGGTCGCCGTCACTCGCGGTCCGGAGTACCGTCGCCAAACGCTCTCCGTGCGGGTGCCGGAGGCCGCCGCGCACGAGGTGGGCGTGAAACTCGAGCGGTGGATCCACGCGGCGGCCCGCGGGTGGCATTCGGGCGATCATCACGTGCACGCGGCCGGCTGCTCGCACTACGACAGTCCCACCGAGGGCGTGGGACCCGAGGCGATGATGCGGCACGTCCGTGGCGAGGACCTCGCCGTGGGCTGCGTGCTCTCTTGGGGCCCCTGCTGGTACACGCAGAAGCAGTTCTTCGACGGCCGCGTCTCCGCGCTCTCGGCCCGCGACTCACTCCTGCGGTACGACGTCGAGGTGAGCGGCTTTCCGTCGTCGCACGGCGGCCATCTCTGCCTGCTGCGGCTCACCGAAGACGACTACCCCGGGACGACGAAGCTCGAGGAATGGCCGAGCTGGACGCTGCCGGTGCTCCGCTGGGCGAAGGGCCAGGGAGCGGTCGTGGGCTACAGCCACAGCGGCTGGGGGCTGGCGCCGCCCGACATCCTGCCCGACGGCTCGCGGGAGTATCCGCCGGACTCAAGCTACGGCGTCTCCTCGCGATGGCGGCTCGAGCAGCGGGGGTGGCAGGGTCGGGCGGGGACGGCGATCCCCGACCACGCGATGCCCCGGTTCGACGGGATCGGCGCCAACGAGTACATCGTCACGGCCCCGCTGGGCGCCTGCGATTTCATCTCCGTGGGCGACACGCCGCCGGTCTGGGAACTGTCGATCTGGTACCACGCGCTCAATTGCGGCCTGACCACGCGGATCAGCGGTGAGACCGATTTTCCTTGCATCTACGACGAGCGGGTCGGCCTGGGCCGGGCCTACGTCGGCCTCGGCACGGCGGAACTCACCTACGACGCCTGGATCGAAGGGCTGCGCGACGGCCGCAGCTACTGCGGCGACGGCCGCTCGCACATCCTCGACTTCGCGGTCGGCGACAGGGGCGTGGGTGTCCGCGACGCCGCGGGCGTCGCCAGCCGGCTCGACCTCGATGCTGCGGGCGAGGTGATGGTGACGTTCGCCGCTGCGGCGCTCCTCGCGGAACGGCCGACGGCCGAGACGGAGGCGATCCGCGGCGCGCGGCCCGACCAGAAGCCGTTCTGGCACGTCGAGCGGGCCCGGATCGCCGCGACGCGGCAGGTGCCCGTCGAGGTGATCGTCAACGGGCGGGTGGCCGCGACGCGGGAGTTGGTCGCTGACGGCCATGTCGAGGAGTTCCGCGTGCCCGTGAAGATCGACCGCTCCTCGTGGGTCGCCGTGCGGATCATGCCCTCGGCCCACACCAACCCCGTCTTCGTCCAGGTCGGGGGCGCACCGGTCCGCGCCAGCAAGCGCAGCGGCGCCTGGTGCGAGCGGGCGGTCGACGTCTGCTGGACGGCGAAGCCCGAGCGGATCCGTCCCGCGGAGCGGGAGGCGGCCCGGGCCGCCTACGACGAGGCCCGGGCGTTCTACGCGCGGGTCCGGGCCGAGGCGCCGGCGGACTGACCGGCGGACTGCGGCCGCTCGGGCACCGGCCGGTGCGTCACGACGCCGCCGTGGGAGAGTTCCACCACGGACGTGCACTCGCGGGCGATCAGGTCCGGCGAATGCGATGCGAGCACGAGGATGCCGCTGGAGCGGATCAGGTCGCGGAGCCGGGCGGCGGCCCGCTCCTGGAAGTCGGCGTCGCCCACCGCCAGCCATTCGTCCATGAGCACGATGTCGGCCCGGAAGCTGGTCACGATCGAGAAGGCCAGCCGCATCAGCATCCCGGTGGAGTAGGTCCGCACCGGCATGGCGAGGTAGTCGCCGAGGCCGCTGAACTCGGCGATCTCCGGTGTGACCCGGGCGATCGCGGCCCGGCTCATCCCCTGGATCAATCCGCGGATGAGGATGTTCTCGTACCCGGTCGCGTCCCGCTCGATGCCGAGCGCGGGATTGACGAGGCTCGACACGCTCCCGCGGCGGATCACGCGGCCCCGCACCGGCGGGTAGACCCCGGCCATCACCTGCAGGAGCGTGGACTTGCCGGCACCGTTGTGGCCCATGATGCCGAGCCGATCGCCCCCCGCCAGCGTGAGCGAGACGTCGCGAAGCGCCTGGACCACCGTCACGCCGGCGTCGCTGCCGATCAGGCCGCCCGTCGCCGCGGCCGCGATCGTCGAGCGCAGCGAGGTCGCGTGCAGGCCGAAGATCGGGAACTCGACCGACACGTTCTCGAGCACGAGGTCGGCCATGCGGTCAGATCCAGTAGACGACCCGGCGCCGACAGGTGGCGTACAGCACGGCCGCGGTGGCCACGTTCAGGGCCGTGAGCAGCGCGAGGAACCGCCAGGTGCCCGGCGCCGGCATGGCCCCGAGCAGCGGCAGGCGGACCACGTCGAGCAACTGGGCGAGCGGGTTCCACAGCACGTAGCGGGCCCGCCCCGCGAGCCTGTCGGGCATCCAGAAGACGGGCGTGAGGAACATCAGGAACTGCATCGCCGCCCCGGCGATCGGCGCCACGTCGCGGAAGCGGGCCGTGAGGATGCCGAGACTCGTCATCACGGCGTGCAGGTTGACGAGCAGGACGACGAGGCCCGGCAGGAACAGGAGGTGGCGTGGCGAAGGCGTCAGGCCCGCCCAGATCGCCACCGGCACGTAGAGCACGAGATGGTGGGCGAACTGGATCACGAGCCGCGCCAGGCTCCGCCACACGAATCCGCTCAGCGGGAACGCCGCCTGCTTCAGGTAGGGGGCGGCGGCGATGTACACCAGGCAGCCTTCGTGGACGGCGGCCGCGAGGAAGTGCCAGACGATCACGCCCAGCGCGAGGTGCGGATAGAAGGCCTGCAGCGGGACGTCGAAGAGCACGGCGTACAGGGGCCCCATGCCGACGAGCAACAGGCCCATGCTGAGCGTGATCCACAGCGGCCCGAGGAGCGACCGCCGGTAGCGGAGCACCGTGTCGTACCAGGCCAGCGTGCCCCAGACCCCGATCTGGCGCGTGCCGGCGAGCCAGTCGGCGAGGGGACCGTCGGCGGTGCTGGTGGCGGCTGGTGCGGTCATCGCTCGGGCGAAGCGGGTTCGGGATCGGCGGGACCCGCCGGTGGCGTGGCCCGCGCCGCCGCGGTACCGTGCAGGAA
>JBJTHX010000177.1:0-8388 GCA_046094745.1 Planctomycetia bacterium | reverse complement strand
ACCAGCTGGAGATTCGTGCGGGCCGACTGCTCGGCGGGTGAGAGCTCCGAGAGTTGTTCCTCGTTCAAATCGTCGAGCCGCTTGAGCAGGTCGACCGGGGTTCCGGCGGCGTCTGCCTTGGGGTCTCTCAAGGCCGCGGGCACCTGCCCGACCGGCACCTGGCGGAGTTCGGCCAGCCGGGCACGGACGGCCGAGCCATACGGCAGGTCGGGACGCTCGTAGATCAGGCCACGCGGCGCGGCCGGGTAGATGCCATGGTCGAACTTCGCCTTGTACTCGTAGGCCTTGATGCCGAGGAACAATCCGCCGAGGAGAAGCGTGAGCAGCATCCAGAACTTCGCCCGGCCCGTCTTCGCGGCCCTGCTCGGGAGCTACGTGGTGCTCAGGTTCGGCGCCGCCGTCTGGCCCAAGCCGCACCACGTCCACCTCTCGGAGCCGATCGGGGCCTTCAACACGTTCGTGCTCATCTGCTCCAGCGTGACGATCGTGCTGGCGCTGGAGGCGGCGCGGGCCGCGAAGAACATGATCTCCGTCGACAGGAACAGCCACATGATGAGCTTGCCGCGGGACAGGGGCAGCCCGGGCTGATACTGGAGCGTGAGGTGGCCGTGATGGCCGTGGCCGTCCCCGTGCCCGTCGCCGTGGGCATGCCCGTGGTCTGCGTGGCCGTGGTGGATGGAAGCGGCGGAGGAGTGCATGGAATGTGTACCGGAACGGAGGGTCAGACGGGCCGGCCCCAGGCCACGGCCGCGATGAGCAGGCCGAGCAGGGAACCCAGGGAGGTGAACAGGAGCGCCCGGGCCGAGGCGTCGTCGCGGCGGACGGCGAACCGGACCGAGGCCAGAGCATAGACGATCGAGGCCGCCGCCGCCGCGAGGAACAGCCGGATGCTGGCCGAGGGCACGGCGAGGGCGAGGCTCGCCGGGATCATCGCCAGTGCAGCCGCCAGCGACTGTCCGGCCGCCCGCAGGCCCGAGGGATCGACGACCGTGAGCATCTTCATGCCGGCGGCCGCGTAGTGCCGGCGGTAGAGCCAGGCGATCGCCATGAAGTGGGGGAACTGCCAGAGGTAGAGGACGGCGCCGAGCGCCGCCGCGGCCACGGCGCCCCGGGGATCCCCGGCAGCGAGCCGGGCCGGACCGTCGGCCGCCAGCCAGCCGATCGCCACCGGCAGGGCGCCGGCACCGCGCTCGTGGCGGCCAGTTCGAGCATCGCCAACCAGATCCTCGAACGGGCGAGCGACCGGCTCATGTCGCGAACGGCCGACCGGCCGCTCGCCGCGGGGCGAATGGCCGTCGCGACCGCGTGGCTCGCCACCGCGGTGCTGCTGGCCGTGGGCGCCGTCGTCTGCACGCTCTCCGGCGGCTGGCCCGCGGCCGCGGCCGCCGTGGCCACGTGGCTGCTGTACGTCGTCGCCTACACGCCGCTGAAGCGGGTGTCGCCGCTCAACACCGCCGTCGGCGCCGTCGCCGGCGCCCTGCCGGTGGCGATCGGCTGGCTGGCCGCCGACGGCCCCGCCCGCCTCGCCGCCGGCGACCCGCGGGGCACGGTGGCCGCCGCCGCCCTGGGGGCGGTCCTCTACCTCTGGCAGTTCCCGCACTTCATGGCGATCGCCTGGCTCTACCGCCGGCAGTACGCGGCCGCCGACCTGAAGATGCTCACGGTCGTCGACCCTTCCGGCCTGCGGGCGGCCGGGCAGTCGCTCACCGCCGCGCTGGCGATGATTCCCGCGAGCCTCGCCCTGGCCGTGCCCTCGGCCGGCATCCGCCTCTTCCTGGCGGCGGCCCTGGCCTCGATCGTCTATGCTCTGGCCTCGGTCCGCTTCGCGATCCGCCGCGACGACGCGTCGGCCCGCACGCTCCTGCTCACGTCCCTCGGTTCCCTGCTCGGCCTGCTCACCGCGGCGGTGGTGTTCGGCCGCCCGCTCTGACCGCCTGCCACGTTTCCCCGGTAGCCTCCCCATGAACGCCTCCGCGATCTCGATCCCGCACGACCACGGCCACTCCGGCGGCCACGGCGACGGTCACCACGGCCACGTGCACCTGCAGTACCAGCCCGGCCTGCCGCTGACCCGCGGCAAGCTCATCATGTGGCTGTTCCTCTCGACGGAGATCATGTTCTTCGCGGCGCTGCTGGGCAGTTACGTCGTGCTCCGCTTCGGCGCCCCGGTCTGGCCCAAGCCGCACCACGTGCACCTCTCCGAGCCGATCGGCGCCTTCAACACCTTCGTGCTCATCTGCTCGAGCGTCACGATCGTGCTCGCGCTGGAGGCGGCGAAGGCCTCCAAGACCGGCCTGGCCAAGTTCTGGATGCTGCTCACGCTGCTCCTCGGCAGCCTGTTCCTCGGGATCAAGGCCTACGAGTACCAGGCGAAGTTCTCGCACGGCATCTATCCGTCCCACCCACGCGGCCTGATCTACGAGCGGCCCGATCTGTACTACGGCTCCGCCGTGCGGGCGCGGCTCGACGCGCTGCGCAAGGTTCCGATCGCGGGCGTGCCCGGGTTCCTGCGCGACCCGGCCGATGCCGAGGCCAAGCCGGGCGACACGGTCGACGTGCTCAAGCGGCTCGACGAGGCCCCGGCCGACCGGCTCTCCGCGGAGCAACTGGCGGCCCGGGCCCGCCTCCAGCAGGTGCAGAAGATGGTGGCCAGCCCCGACCAGCAGCCCTTCGACCTGGCCGTGATCGCCGACCAGGTCATGCCGCTGCCGGCCACCCATGCCGGCGGCGGGCACGGCGGGGGCCACGGTCTCAACGACACCTTCTCCTGGCTGCGGCTGCCGATCGTGATCCCTGGCGGCAACATGTGGGCGAGCACCTACTTCCTGCTCACGGGCTTCCATGCCGTCCACGTGGCGGTCGGCCTGCTCGTGTTCGCGATCCTGCTGACCGTCACACTGGGCCCGAAGAACGCGGGCATGATCGAGAACATCGGCCTCTACTGGCACTTCGTCGACCTCGTGTGGATCTTCCTCTTTCCACTCCTTTACCTCTTCTAGTTTTCCCGTCGAAAAAGCCCTCCATGGCCTTTTTCGACTCAGTCGATCGGTGGAAACGCCAAGGGCTCCCACGATCGACAGGCATCGCCTCCAGCGATGCCTGGTTCGGTAAACTCATCAGTCAACGCTGCGAGCCACTCACATGAGCGACCATCACGCCCACGACCACGGCCCCGTCACCCGCGCGGGCGAGACGGCCGACGACGCCCTCCACCACGCCGAGCATGGCGGCCACGACCACGGCCATGGCGGCCTCGGCGTCTATCTCGCCGTCTTCCTGGCGCTCTGTTTCCTGACCACGATGTCGTTTCTCACGTTCACCTCCTACTGGCCGTGGCGCGACCAGCCGCAGGTCGGCTGGGCGTTCATGATGGCCGTCTCCTGCACCAAGGCGCTGCTGGTCGTGCTGTTCTTCATGCACGTGATCTGGGAGGCCAACTGGAAGTACGTGCTCACGATCCCCGCCGCGATGATGGCGCTGTTCCTCGTGATCATGCTCGTGCCCGACGTCGGCATGCGAAACCGCATGGTGTCGCAGGAGCGGGCGCTGCACATGGCCCGGCCGTCGGATCTGCGGCTCATGGAGGAGGCGGGCGCTGCCCGCGAACCGGCGGAAGACGGTGCCCACTGAGGCAGGAGGCAGGCCCGTTCAGCCCAAGCCGGCTCCCGGGCGGCATGAGTTCACTCGCTGACACGCTCGTGATCCTCACGCCGACCCGGTCGCCTCCCGGGATCGCGATGGGTCCGTCGCTCCTCCCGCTCTGTTTCCTCGCCCTGTTTGCCGGCTGCGGGCGGATGGAAGGGCAGGGCGGCGGGGCGTCGTCGTCGACGCCCCGGGTGGTGGTCGGGCCGATGGAGGTCGACGATGCGGCGGCGGTGAACATCGCCGCCACGCCGTTCACGCTCACCGACCAGACCGGCAAGGAGTTCTCCTCCGCGGACCTCGCGGGCAAGGTGTGGATGGGGAGCATCTTCTTCGCCAACTGCCCCGGCCCCTGCTTCCGCGAGAACCAGGCCGTCGCCGAGATCGTCGCCGAGATCGCCGATCCCGACTTCATGGCCGTGAGCCTGACCTGCGATCCCGACAACGACACGCCCGACGCCCTCGCCCGCTACGCCGAGCGGTTCGGGGCCGATCCGGCCCGCTGGAAGTTCCTCACCGGCGACATGCGGACGATCACGAAGGTCGGCCTGGAGACCTTCCGCCTCCCGGTCGAGGTGGGCGTGCACTCGGAGCGGGGCGTCGTCTTCGACCGCCAGGGGCGGCTGCGGGGCGGCTACCACCTGCTCCAGGCCGACACGGTCGCCAAGCTCAAGAAGCTGATTCGCGAGGTGCTCGCCAAGCCGGCCGGGGCTCCGCCGGCGGGTGCCGCCGGGAAGGCGGTGCCCTGATGACAGGCGTCATGGCCTTGCTGCCGCTGCTGGCCGTCCACCCGCTGGCCACGACGAACGCCGGGCTCAACGGCCTGGCCACGGTGCTGCTCGTGGCGGGCTGGGTGCTCATCCGCCGCGGCCACGTCGCCGCGCATCGGGCCACGATGGTGGCCGCGTTCGCGACCTCAGCCGTGTTCCTCGCCTGCTACCTCACGTACCACTGGCTGGTCGGGCACGTGCCCTTCAAGGGTGTCGGCCCCGTGCGGACGGTCTACTTCGTGATCCTCATCTCCCACATCCTCCTGGCCGTGGCCGTGCCCGTCCTCGCCCTAGGAATGTTCTTCCTCGCCTGGAAGGGCCGCTTCGACGCCCACCGCCGGCTGGGGCGGATCACGCTGCCGATCTGGCTCTACGTGTCGGTCACGGGGGTCGTGATCTACCTGATGCTCTACGTTTTCTTCCCCGGCGGGTGAGGGGGCTATAATTCGGTCATGCCCCGCCGCTTTCCGCTCGCCGTCGCCATCGCCGTCCTCGCCGTGCTCGCGGCGGCCGAGGCCTTCGGCTGCCCCAATTGCAAGGACGCCGTCGACACGTCCGATCCCGACGGCCTGAACCTCGCCCGCGGCTACTTCTACAGCATTCTGCTCATGCTCGCGATGCCCTTCACGCTCGCCGGCACCTTCGGCTGCTACGTGTGGCGGGAGATGCGGCGGCAGGAGCGGGCACGGGGCGAGCGGGAATAATTCCGTCCCCGAGCGGTGAACACGGTGTCGTGATGCATGCCGCCGAGGAACGGGATGACCGCGACCCGTCCGCCGCCGAGGCTCGTCCCCGAGCGCCGCGGAACTATCTCGCCCCCGCCGAGCGGCGGCGGGTCTTCTGGCGGTTCATGCCGGCGGCCCTGCTCGCCGTCCTCGTGCTCGGCTGGATCGAGCAGGCCTGGTGTCCGCGCGGCGGCCCGCCGGCGCCCCGGCAGATCGACACGCGGCTGGATGCCGTCCGCGGGGCGCGGCCGGAAGGCGAGGCCGTGCTCATCGAGCCGGAGCCCGCCCCGTTCGCGGCGGAGGTCTTGGACCTGTCGGCGTCGCCCGACCTGCTCGCCCGCGTCCGCGACGACGCCTTCTTTCGCCACGACGAGGAGCCGGCCTGGGTCCAGACCTGGCTGACGCTCCGCTCCGCCGATGCCGCGGCCCTGCTGGCCGCCGCCCAGCCGGTCAGTTTCACGGAACTCTTCGGCCAGCCGGCCTCGTTTCGCGGCCGGCTCGTCACGTTCAAGGGCACGCTGCGGCGACTGGAGCGGCTCACGGCGCCGGCCAACGACTACGACATCCGCGAGTATTGGCAGGGCTGGCTCGAGCCCGCTTCCGGCCCCGCGTCGCCGATCGTGGTCCAGTTCCTCAAGGTGCCGCCCCTGATGCCCCTGGGGCTGAAGATCAACGAACCGGTCGAGGTGGCCGGCTACTTCTTCAAGCGGTACGCCTACAAGGCCACCGACACGATCCGCCGCGCCCCGCTCGTGATGGCGATCCAGCCCGTCTGGACGCCGCGGAAGCCGGTCGAGCCGGGGGGCACCTCGTTGGGCACGTTCGCCGTGCTCTCCATGGCGGCGCTCGTGGCCGCGACCGCCCTGGCGATGTACCTCGGGAACCGCCGGACCCGGCATCGGCCGGCCGGCCCGACCGACCTCGACGCGGCGCTCGGCGGACTCGACATCGTGTCCCCGGGCGAGTCGCTGCGAAGGCTCGCCGCCGAGCATGCCCAGCAGCATTCGTCCTCCCTGGAGCCCGATCGATGAAGCGCCTCACCCCCGCGGTCGCCGGCCTCGTCCTCCTTGCTGCGGCAGCGGCGGTCCGCCCCGCGCCGGCCGCCGAGGCCGACAGTTTCGGAAAGTTCCTCGCCCAGCGCGAGATCGGCCGCGAGCAGCGGCGGGTGCTCGAGGCGGGCGGGCCATGGGACGACGCGCGGCAGAAGGCCCTGATCCGCGTCCTCCTGCGGCTCGACGCGCCGGCGGCGCTCGAGGTGCCCTGGCGGCTGCGGGCACAGCCGATCGCCGCCCGGCCGGTGGTCGAGGACCGGCTCGTGCGGGTCGAGGGCCGGGCCGTGTTCGTGGCGCCGCTCGTGCTCACCGAGGAGCAGGCGGTCCTCGCCGGCCGTCCCCAGTTCGAGATCGTCCGGCTCGTGGCGACCGACGGCCCGACCGTCGACGTGGCCGTGCCCGAAACGCCGAAGTCGTGGGACCGCTGGCGGGCGATCGACGAGCCGGCCTTCGCCATCGGGCTGCCGGTCTCCACCGCGTCGTTCCCCCGGCCCGGTCCGCCCCCGGCCGAAGCCGCCGCCTGGCCGGAGGCGGCGCCGGCGGCCCTGGTCGCGGCGATGGGCATCGGCTGGCATCCGCCCACGCCGCTCGGCCGCCTGGGGATGGACTACGGCCTCTTCGCCACGGTCGTCGACGGCAGGAAGCTGGAGGGGGGCGACACCGGCGCCTTCTACGCGCTGCTCGCCGCGGCCGGCCGGGCGCAGCCCGGGGCCATCGAGGCGGCCGCCGGCAAGCCGGCCGACATCGTGCCGATCATCGATCCCGCCCGGAAATGGTTCGCCAGCCACCGCGGCGAACCGGTGACCGTCTCGGGCATCGCCCGCCGCGCCCCGCGGATCAGCATCGACGAGCCCGGGCGGCGGGAGCAGGTCGGCACCGACCCCTACTGGGAGCTGTACGTGTTCGTCGACACGCCCCTGCTGCAGGTGGACGACCGGCAGCAGGACGACTACCCGATCGTCTGCTGCGTGCGGACCGTTCCCGACGGCTTTCCCACCGGTGACTCGATCGCCGAGAAGGTGACGGTGTCGGGCTTCGCCCTCAAGCGCTACGGCTATCCGCTGCCCGACGTCACCATCTCGTCGTCCCAGGGCGAGCGGAACACCCGCGGCCAGCGGATGGAGACCGCCCTGCTCGTGGGACGGACGGCGGCCTGGAAGCCGGAACCCTCGGTGGCCGGGGCCACGAGCGCCCTGTCCTGGGTCTTCTCAACGCTCGCCGCCCTGGTCGGCCTGGCGCTGGTGTACAGCGTGTGGGCGATGAACCGGCGGGGCGGCCGCCGCGTCGACCTGCCGGACCGCATCGACCTGCCGGGCGGCCGCGGCTGACGCCGGCCCCTTCGCGCCGGGGCGTGGCTGCCTTCTGATGGGCGGCTTCCTGGAACTGCCGCACCCACCTCGAGGACTCCCACCATGCGACGAGCGAAGATCTCCATCATCGGCGCCGGCAACGTCGGCGCCACCACCGCCCACTGGTGCGCGGCCGCCGAACTCGGCGACATCGTGCTGCTCGACATCCCGGCCACCGAGGGCATGCCCGCCGGCAAGGCGCTCGACCTCTTCGAGGCGTCGCCCATCGTCGGCTTCGACGCCCGGATCACGGGCACGACCGACTGGGCCGCCACCGCGGGCAGCGACGTCGTCGTCGTGACCGCCGGCATCGCGCGGAAGCCCGGCATGAGCCGCGACGACCTGCTCTCGACCAACGCCAAGATCGTCGGCGACGTGGCCGCCAGGATCCGCGACACGAGCCCGCAGGCGGTCGTGATCGTGGTCTCGAATCCGCTCGACGCGATGGTGCAGCGGACGTTCCAGGTGACCGGCTTCCCGGCGGCCCGCGTGATCGGCCAGGCCGGCATCCTCGACACGGCCCGCTACCGCGCCTTCCTCGCCATGGAACTCGGGGTCAGCGTCGAGGACATCTCCGCGATGCTGCTCGGTGGCCACGGCGACACGATGGTGCCGGTGCCCTCCTGCACGAGCGTGGGCGGCATCCCGGTGACGCAACTGATCAAGGCCGAGCGGCTGACGGAGATCGTCGACCGGGCCCGCAACGGCGGGGCGGAGATCGTCGGCCTGCTCAAGACCGGCAGCGCCTACTACGCGCCGGCCGCTGCCACCGCGCAGATGGTGGGGGCCGTCGTCCGCGACAAGAAGCGGCTCGTGCCCTGCGCGGCCTACTGCGAGAAGGAGTATGGCG
>JBJTHX010000176.1:0-2735 GCA_046094745.1 Planctomycetia bacterium | reverse complement strand
GTCGAACACCATGAGGATGATCCGCGTCTTGCCTGCCGCGACGGCCATCTCCTGGAGCCGGAAGACGTCGGTCTGGTCGAAGTAGTCGGCCGCGGGGTTGAGCGTGCGGTCCGGCAGCCGGCCGTAGAGGTCCCGCAGCCGCGCCGCGTCACGGTAGACGCTGTTGCCGCCGGCTACGGTGTCGAGCGGCAGGCCGAACGAGTAGACCGGGATCAGCCGGTTGGAGTGGTTCGACCAGGCGGCATACCGCCCCGGCTGGTCGCCCCAGTGGCCCCACGGGGCGCGGCCGGACGCCTCCGCTGCGACCTGCATGTCACGGATGCGGTCGACCGCGGGACGCGCGGCGGCGCGGGGCCGTACGAGCAGGCCGAGAGCCGCCACCATGGCCACAGCGAGGCCAACGACCCACGAACCGACGCCGAACTGTCCCTGCGGGCGATGCATGACCGGCATCATACCCGTCCGCGCGTCACGGCTCGTCGCGGGGCGCGACCCGCGTCACGACCGCCGGTCACGGCGCCAGATCGGCCAGCGGGATGCGGCGAATGCACAGGTCCTGCAGCACGCCCCGCTTCCGTCCGCCGCAGCAGTAGGCGAGCAGGACCGCGTCGTCGGTGAAGTGGATCGCGGTATAGCAGAAGCCCCGATCGGGGTCGGTCTCGATGTCGCGGGCGGGAAGCCAGGTCTTGCCATCGTCTTCGCTCACGGCGAGCGTCAGCGGCGTGCGGCCCCAGCTCGCCGACTTCCAGTCCGTCAGACGCTTCTCTGCCACCTTGGAATGATCGTTCCACACGGCGAGCAGGTGCCCCGTCCCCGGCATCCGCTTCATGCTCAACGGCGAGCAGGGGGCGCGGAACCGCGAGGCCCTTGGCTGCGACCAGGTCTCGCCCCGGTCGGCCGACTCGGTCTCGAACTGGCTCCCGGCCTCGGTGCGGCACCAACCGTAGAGCGTGCCGTCGCGGCGTTCGATCACGCCCGGCTCCTGCAGGCCGGACGGGCACTTTCCCGGAAAGGCGAGCCAGTCGCGGGACTCCCGCCACGTCTTGCCGCCGTCGTCCGACAGGAAGAACATCGCGATCCCGCGCTCGTCGATGGCCTCGTACCGCATCTCGTCGGTGTCGAACCTGGTGCGATGCAAGGCGGCCGGCACGACAAGGCGTCCGCTCGCCAGCTGGATCACCCGGTCGTTGTTGACCACGAAGTAGCCCGGCGCCGGGATGCAGGACACCGGCTCGCTCCAGGTGGCCGCCTCGTCGGTCGACGTCCGCATCCACAGGTGGCAATCGCGGAAACTGTTCTTCCGCAGGTAGAAGAGGGCGATGCGGCCGTCCTCGAGCCGCAGGAGCGACGCGCTCATCACGTTGCAGGCGCCCTCGTTGGCGACGAGGATCCGATCCTCCGGCGACCACGTCTTGCCGCCGTCGGCCGAGACGCGGGCAGCGATGTCGGCGGTGGCATGGTCGGCCCAGTCCTTTTCCTCCGCGCCGCGGTAGCGGGAATAGGCGAAGAGAATACGGCCGTCCTTCAGCGTGACGAACGACCCTTCGGAGTTCCGCGGGTTGCCCGCGCGGCCCGGCAGTTCAAGGACGACGCAGCCAAGGTCGTCCGCGGCCACGGCCAGCGGCGCGGAAAGGCCGCAGGCAAGAACGGTCAGCGCACGCATGGCCGCCAGCCGCCCGCTGCGTCGACGCGAAAATGCTCCTGGGATCATGTGCTCGATTCCATCGATTTGCTGCCGTTGGCAAGGCGAAAACCCAATGTGGAACGCTCCTTCGACTCGCTGCCGGCGGCCCGCCCGGTCGGCTTTCCGATTGGGTACTGAATGGCATGAATGTACACTCCCCATGGTATGGCGACGAACCCGACGGCTTCCACCCACGAACGCCTGCTGATCGGTTTTCATCTCGACCGGCTCTGGCATGACACGATGGGCGACTCTGCCGGCGACACCAAGCACGTACCGCTCCGACTGCTCGCCGAAATTCTCGAACGAGCTCGGGTGCCGTATGCCTTGATCGGCGGATTGGCGGTCCAGGTACGGACCGTGGAACCTCGCACCACGCTCGACATCGACATTGCAGTGCGGCACTACACGGACGTGCCGCGAGAGGTGCTGCTGAAGGCGGGTTTCGAGCACACCGGCCGCCATCCGCACAGCGACACTTGGCGTGCCCCAGGCGTCGGCCCCCTGGCCGCGCGCACGGCCGTCCAGTTTTCCGCGGATGATGAGGGCATCGCCGATGCGATCGCACGGGCGACCGACGTCGAACTCGATGGGGTGCGACTGCGGGTCGCGGCGTCAGCCGATCTGATCCTTCTCAAGCTCGCAGCCGCCGAGGAGCCGACTCGTCGGCCCAGCAAGCGGCATCATGACGTCGCCGACGTCATGGCGTTGCTGGAAGCCGAACCCGCGGCGGGATCACCGGGCGTGCTGGCTCGCCTTCGCGAGGCACAACGGCGGTTGTTCGACACCCAACCTCGCTCCCCCGGCGAGCCTCGGCCGGGCTAGGTGTGCCGGCATGATCCGGTTTGCGGGCAAGTTTTCGACCGAGCGATCCGCATCACGACCTCGCGCTCTGCCAGTTCCGCGGGCACTGCCTGCCTGGAGCGTGTTCAGCCCCTCCACCCCGCGCCGGCGACGCGCGCGGGCCGCGGCCGCTGCCGGACGCGACGGGATTTCGGCGGTCTCGGCGCGGGGTTTGCAGCCCCTATGCTGAAGCATCTCCGTCCGCCTG
>JBJTHX010000175.1:0-2522 GCA_046094745.1 Planctomycetia bacterium | reverse complement strand
CGACGAGTGCTTGAACCAGCACTGGTTCTTGTCGCTCGACGAGGCGCGAGCCGTGACAGAAGCATGGAGGGAGGACTACAATCGCGTCCGTCCGCATGGCGCTCTGGGCAACCGGACACCGTCGGAGTTCGCGCGGCCGGTAGATGGGCATGCCCATCTACCGGCCCTGCATGGCTAACAACTCGGCTGGTTCCAAGTTGGGGGCGGCGTCAATGTTCCCCAACTCTCTCATGAGCACTGGTACAAAAACTGGGGAGGGGTCAGCCTTGCGCGGCGACGGAGCGGATGCGGCCGCGGGAGAGTCGGGCGGCTGACGGGAGCGATCGGGCCGGCCCTGGCGTCCCACCGGCGGCCTTTGCCCACATGTTCGACCTCTGCGATCGCGTCGGCGCGGAGGTCGTCGACCTCGACGCGGCAGTCATGGGCCGGGCGGTCTACCGACGGGCGTCGAGCGTGCGAACCGCCCGATAGGCGAGAATCCGCTCGTCGGCGGTGACAAGCGTCAGCCCGTTGATCCGCGCCGTGGCCACGAGCATCCGATCGGCCGGATCCTTGTGAAACCGCCCCGGCAGCTTGTAGGCCTCGATCGCGATCCGATGATCGACGTCGATGCTCCGCGCCTCGATCGAATCGACCGCAGACCGCACCCATCGGTCGAGGCTGCCCTTGAGTTCGAGCAGCCCGCCGGAAACGAGCCTCGCGATCTCGAGCGTCGAGATGACGGACACGCACAGGTCGTCGCCGGTCGTCTCGAGCAGACTCCGAGCCTTCGTGCCGATGGCGTCCGGCTGCTCCTGCGTCCAGATCCAGACGTGCGTGTCGAGCAGAAAGCTCACGAGCCGGCTTCCCAGTCGGCCGAAAAGTCGGCGTGCACGATGTCGCCCTTGATCCGCAGTCGTCCACGCTGCCTGCCGAAGCGCCGCTTCGGCAGCGGTTCACGGACCGGTTCGATGCGGGCGAGCGGCCGGCCGCGTCGGGTCACGATGATCGGCTCCGACGTCCGCTGGGCCTCGCGGAGCAGGGCGATGCAGTGGGCCTTGAACGTCGACAAGATGACCGTTTTCATGCCCTGATCATACCAGACCAAGTGACCAGGTCAACGTGAATCTCGCCTGACAAAACGGTCTCGGCGACGGGTCAAACGAACGACCGCGGCTGACCGGTGGCCTCGAGCACCGAGAGCCACAGGTCGCCGTCGGGGGCCACCTGGTTCCGCTGGCTCACCGCCAACGCCATCGGAATGTGCACGAAGCGGCCGTGCCAGCGGCCCACCACCCTCGCCGTCCGCCCCGCCATGGCCGCGTGCACCGCGTTCTGCGCCAGCCGGAGGCAGTAGACGCTGTCGTACGGATTGGCCGGCACGCTGCGGATCGCGTAACTCGGATCGATGTACTTGAGGTTCAACTCCTCGCCGGCCGTGGCGAAGTGGTCGGTGATCCGCTGCTTGAGGAACAGGCCGACGTCGTGCAGCCGGGCGTTGCCCGAGGCGTCGGCCCCGGCGTCGGCGGCTGCGATCAGATCCTGGCCCGCCCCCTCGGCGACCACGATCACGGCGTGCCTGCTGCGCCGCACGCGGGCCAGGAGGTGCTCGAGCAGCCCCTGCGGGCCGTCGAGCGCGAACGGCACTTCCGGCACGAGCACGTAGTTGGCGTCGGGCTCGGCGATCGCCGCGTAGCAGGCGATGAAGCCCGAGTGGCGGCCCATGAGCTTGACGAGGCCCACGCCGTTCGGGGCCGCCTTGGCCTCCACGTGGGCCGCCCGGATCGACTTCGCCGCCTCGCCGAAGGCCGTCTGGAAGCCGAACGACTGGTCGATGAAGGGGATGTCGTTGTCGATCGTCTTGGGGATGCCGACGACGGCGATCTTCTGGCTGCGGGCCGCTACCGCACCGGCAATCTGCATCGCGCCGCGGAGCGTGCCGTCGCCGCCGACGACGAACAGGACGTTGACGTTCATCCGCTCGAGACAGTCCACGATCTCCCCGGGATCCTGGCCGCCCCGCGAGGTGCCGAGGATCGTGCCGCCGTCCTCGTCGATGTCGCTGACCACCGCCGGCGAGAGGTCGAGCACGTCGTGGCCGTAGCGGGACACGAAGCCCTGGTAGCCGTTGCGGAAGCCGTGGATCCGCTGCACGCCGTAATGGAAGGAGAGCTCCATGACGAGCCCGCGGATCACGTCGTTGATGCCGGGGCACAGGCCGCCGCAGGTCACGATCCCGACCCGCATCTTGGCCGGGTCGAAGAAGATGCTCCGCCGCGGGCCCGCCGGTTCGAAGCCGGGGAGGGCATCGGCGGCGTAGCCGCTCTCGGCGACGAGCCGGGCCGTGTCGTGAAACAGCACGCGGTCGTCCTCGGCGACGTAGTGGCTCGTCGTCCGCCGGGCCTCGATGTGCGGCTTGAGCGGCGACTCGATGCGGCACGGGCCGAGAGACTCGATCGCGAGGTCGGCGGCATTCATGGTCGGCTCCGGGGCGGGGATGTCGATCAGCCGGTGGTCCGCATGCCGGAGGCGATGCCCTGCAC
>JBJTHX010000174.1:0-3321 GCA_046094745.1 Planctomycetia bacterium | reverse complement strand
CGACGAGTGCTTGAACCAGCACTGGTTCTTGTCGCTCGACGAGGCGCGAGCCGTGACAGAAGCATGGAGGGAGGACTACAATCGCGTCCGTCCGCATGGCGCTCTGGGCAACCGGACACCGTCGGAGTTCGCGCGGCCGGTCGAGGGGCATGCCCATCTACCGGCCCTGCATGGCTAACAACTCGACTGGTACCAAGTTGGGGGCGGCGTCAGGCATGAGGATTCTCTCACAAGACCTGGCTCAGGATTTGGGGAGGGGGTCACCATGGTAGCGATGGCGGTGTTTTCGTGGCGGGGGCACGAGGTCGGCGAGTCGATCGAGAAACTCCCCCGAAGAAGTGCCTACGGCGCGGTGGTGGGCACGGCGCGGAAGACGCGATTATCGCTCGAGAGGCAGGTGATGGTGGTCTGCCAACTGTTGCCACTGCCGGCAGGAATGAGCCAATGCTTGTTGGCCTTGGCGGCATTCGCGTTGAAACTATTCGTCGGCACATTGCCGAAGTCGTCATAAAGATACACGTTGTAAGCTTTGCTTGTGTCCGGAATGGTGACATGCGCGCTGAGCGTGATGGGAAATGCGGGCGGCGCGGAGTCCATGACCTGATTGGTCCCTGAGCCATTTTGGACTCCCTCATTGTTGACGTCCGATGTGAGGCGCACAGGGATGGTATGGCCGCCAGGATCAAGCACTCCCCTCACCGCGGTGCCGAAGTTCTCGGGCCGATGGCGGAGCGCGTAGACGGGACCCGCAATGGCATTGGCCTGGTTGCGCGTTTTCGGGAAGGAGCCGAAGGAATAAGTGAAATAGTAGGGAGTGTTGGTGGGAGGAGGACCGCCGGCGACTCCGTCACCGTCTGTCGTGTAGAGGCCGTTGTCGCTGATCATGATGGAATCGGAGCGGTGGTAGCCGCGGTTGGTCAGCGGCAGTCCCGACCCAATGCCGAGAACCGGGACGATGTGGTCGTAGTAGTGATCACCTTTATCCTTCGGCCACTCGTTGAGCATTTTGGTGTTGTTGAGCACCCCGATGATGACCACGTTCCCGGCGAGGAATTTTTCCTTCACCCAGAGCAGGAATTGCCGCACCGACTTTTGGTTTCCGCTGTCGAAGGCTTCCGCATCCAATTTCATCGCCGCGGCGGCAATGAGATCGTTTTGAACGCCATTATTTTTTCCAAGCAGGAGTTGAGATTTGGGGTTTGTCTGCGACATGTTCGGCGACGCGAGGGATCTGGCGGTCCACTGCGAGGTATACTGCCCGAAGTTCATGCCCGCGCTGATGAACGAGGTCTCGCCGCAGTAGCCGCTGTTGGCATTCCACTGGAACCGCGGGGTCAGGAGTGTGCCGCGTTGGTAGTAAGTCGGCTTGGACACGACGGTCGCCTTAGGGAACACCTGGGGAGCCGGCGGCACGGCGGGATTCGCGGCGTTCTGCGCGGCATCGCGTATGCCGGCGCCGCCTGAGAGCCCGATCGGCCCGGCGATCCGCACGCCGTCGGCGTCGCGGTCCCCCGCCTGCACGACCGTGTTGAACGTAAGCGACTTCGTGCCGTTGCGCTTGCCGTCCCACACGGCGTCGCGCACGGTGCCGCCGATGTCCACCGGCAACGTGGGCACGCCCACCACAAACACGTTCTCCGAAAACGCGACCTTGAACGACAGCGTGCTGCCCGCCGGATACGCCTTGGGCGCTGGCCCCGCGACCGACTGCACCGCGGGCGCGACCGAATCGACGAGGACCTTCTTGGTGCTCGGCGGCTTGATGCCCAGGCTCGCCGGCACGCTGCCCGCATCCACGATCGAGGCGCCCGTGGGCAGCTTGATCGCCTTGCCGACCGCGATGCCGTCCGCATCGGCCTCGCCAGGCTGGACGGTGTAGCGGAAGGCGAGGCTGTTCGTCCCACTGCCCTGGACGTACGTGGCCGGACGGACTGCCTTGCCGATCGTGAGGTCGAGCTGCGGCGTGCCCACGACGGTCATGGGTCCGCTGAAGACCACGTTGAACACGAGATCCTGGCCGGCCGCGTAGCTCGCTGCGGACGGCACGGCGACCGACGTGGCACTGACGGCGGCCAACGCGAGCTTCGGCTCGAGCGACTGGAGTTCGAGCCGGCATACCCCGCGGCGCGACCGCCCGGCGGAACGGAGCGTGCGATCGGGTCGGGATCTCTTCGGCCAGGAGAGGCGGAACGAGAGCAGCCGATTCGAGAAACCAAGTGGCCTGTGCATGCGTGACCTCGAGCGGAAGAGGAGCGAATGGGGACGAGCGGGCCCGAAACGGCGCTGGCCTCTGGAAACGAACCTTGGCGGAGAAGACCGTTTAGCTACCCCCAAAAGAGTGCAAGACTACCTCCGCGAGCCCCCCCGTCAACCTTCTGGTCGCCCGCGTTGACGACAGCGGCCCGAGGCCCGCCAGAAACCCCGTCCGATCCTCGGCTTGAGAGCTGGCTCGAGTGGCGTGACGAGGCGGAGCGGCCCGTGCCGGGCTACGTCGAGGAGGAACTCCGCGGCTATCTCGAGTGCGGCATCCTCTGCTTCGGGTTCGGCCGTGCGCTCTGTACGGGCTGCGGCCAGGGGTTTGTCATCGCGTTCTCGTGCAAGGGGCGCGGGGTGTGCCCATCCTGCAATGGCAGGCACATGGCACAGACCGCCGCCCATCTCGTCGATCACGTCATCCCACCGGTACCCGTGCGACAGTGGGTGATCTCCGTGCCGAAGCGGCTGCGCTGCTTCCTCGCCAAACGCCCCGAGGCCCTCGCCGCCCACACGAAGATCTTTCTTGCGGAGAACGAGCGGCTGCTGAGCGCTGCGGCCGCCGTGACGATTGACGCCGCCGCCCCCGCCTCCGCCCGCCCGCGACTCGGCGGCATCTCCTTTCTGCACCGCTTCGGTTCGGCGCTCAACCATCATGTCCACCTCCACGCCTGCGTCACCGACGGCGTCTTCGTGCCACCTGCTGCCGAAGCAGGCTGTGACGCCCCGCCGACGTTCGTGCCGGCCCGGCCGATCACGCAAGCCGATCTGGCTGCGCTCACCGAGCGGGTGCGTCGCCGTGTGATCCGGTGGTTCCGCATGCAGCGGCTGCTCGACGCCGCGGCCGCCGCCGACATGGCTTGGCAGAACAGCGGGTTTTCCATCGACGCGAGCGTACGGATCACAATGATCGACCGCGACGTGCCGAGCTATTTTCAGAGTCTTGAGCACCTTCTCCGATACTGCGCCCGGCCCCCCTTCGCCCTCGAGCGGCTCTCCGTGAGCCGCGGCCCAGACGGCCGGATCGCCCGCATCCGCTACGTGCTGCCCAGACACAAGGCCGCCAAC
>JBJTHX010000173.1:0-7447 GCA_046094745.1 Planctomycetia bacterium | reverse complement strand
CTTCTGGAGGCCGCGGCGGTGCCCGTGCCGTGCGACCCGCGCCGCCTGTTCGCCGCGCCGCTTCCGGTGGAACTCGAGGTCGGCAGCGGCCAGGGCCTGTTCCTGGCGACCGCCGCCGCGGCCCGCCCCGACCGCAACTTCCTCGGCATCGAGATCGCGGCCGGTTACGCCCGGCTGGCGGCCGGCCGGCTCGCCGCCGCCGGGGCGGCCAACGCCCGGATGATCCACGGCGACGGCACGGCGCTCGTTCGCACCGCCCTGCCCGACGCCTGCCTGGAGGCCGTGCACGTCTACTTCCCCGACCCCTGGTGGAAGGCCCGCCACCGCAAGCGCCGCGTGCTCTCCGACCCGTTCCTGCGGCAGGTGGCCCGCGTGGTCGTGCCAGGTGGCCGCCTGCACGTGTGGACCGACGTGGAGGAGTACTTCACCACGACGCTCGAACTTGCCGCGGCAACGGGCCTCTACGACCCGCCCCTGGAGGAGGCGGCGAAGGATCCGGAGCACGACCTCGACTACCGCACCCACTTCGAGCGCCGCACGCGGCTCGCGGGCGCGCCGGTGTGGCGGGCCGCCCTCGTCGTCAGGGGGTAGCGCACGTCCGGCGAGAGGGCTCCACGGGTGGCCACGCACCGCGTGGGTCGGGCCTGCCCACACCCTCTCGCCGGACGCTCGCTTCGGTCATCCTGACCTTCGCTCCCTCGGAGGTGTCTGCGCTCTCGCCCTCCGGGCTTCGCTGGCCACCTACGCCGTCTCGAGGGGATGGGCAGCCCCTCCCGCAGGCATCCGCGAGAGAGCATGCCTTGGAGCATCGACTCCCTACGACACCGCCTCGTAGGTGCGGCGGACGCCGCCACGGGACGTCTGGCCGAGGGCGATCTCGTAGAGCCGCTCGCCAGCCGGTGTCGGGTAGCGGCCGGTCAGGCAGGCCTCGCACAGTTCGGCCGCGTCGAACCCGATCGAGCGGGCGACCGCCTCGATCGGCAGGTAGCGGAGCGAGTCGGCGCCGAGCCGGGCCGCCATCGCCGCCTGGGCGGCCTCCGTGAGCGGCCCGCCGCCGAGGAACTCCGGGGCGAAGAGTTCGTCGATCGTGGACATGTCGATGCCGTAGAAGCACGGGGCCACGATCGGCGGGCAGGCGACGCGGACGTGGATCTCCCGGGCCAGGCCGAGCGACCGCATCCGCCCCAGGAGCACCTTCATCGTCGTGCTGCGGACGATCGAGTCCTCCACGAGAATCACCCGCTTGCCCTCGAGCACCTCCCGCAGCGGCGTGTACTTGGTCTCCGCCTTCGCCCGGCGGCTGGCGGCGCCGTCGATGAACGTGCGGCCGGTGTAGCGGTTGCGGATCAGGCCCTCGACCGACGGGATGCGGAGCCGGTAGGCCATGGCGTCGGCTGCGGCCTTGCTCGTGTCGGGCACCGGCACGACGACGGTGTTCTCGTCGATCGGCACCGTCTCCAGCCGGGCCAGCTCCTCGCCGAGCCGCTTGCGGGTGAGGTAGACGCTCTTCTCGTCCATCGTGCTGGCGACGTTGGCGAAGTAGATCCACTCGAAGAAGCAGTGGGCCCGCCGGGGGCTCTCGGCGAACCGCTCGATGCGGCAGGTCTCGCCGTCGACGATGAGCGCGGTGCCCGGCTCGAGGGAGCGGATCGAGTCGGCCGGGAAGCCGAGGTTGAGCAGGGCCACGCTCTCGCTGGCGGCGGCCACGAGGGGCCCGAGCCGCGCGTATTCCATGGGGCGGATGCCCAGCGGATCGCGGGCCACGATCAGCCGCCCGCAGGCGTCGAGCAGGGCGATGTTCCAGGCGCCGTCGAACCGCCGGGCGATCGCGGCCAGGAGCTCCACCGGCGACGGGTTGGCGTCGCCCGCGAGCTCGCGGCCGATGGCATGCATGATCACCTCGGTGTCGTTGTCGCGGGCGAGGTGCGTGTCGGCGGCGGCGAGGATCTCGGCCCGCAGTTCGGGATAGTTGGCCAGCTGGCCGTTGAAGCCGAAGGCGAACCACTTCCGCTTCTGGATGTGCGGTCGCTCGAGTGGCTGGGCGTAGCCCCGGTCCTCGGCCCCGCAGGTGGCGTATCGCACGTGGCCGATGGCCGCCCGGCCGGCATGCTGCTCCATCAGGCTCTCGTACTTGCCCCGATGGCTCATGCGGAACACCTCGCTCACGCTCCCCACCTCCTTGTAGGTGGCGAGCAACTGGCTGCGGTGCGGGCTCCAGACCGTCATCCCGGCGGAGAGCTGGCCGCGGTTCTGGATGTCGAGCAGCATCCGCGGCACGAGCCGCGAGACCTCCTCCTGGCCCTGGGCCGGGCAGAGCGGGCTCGCCTCCGCGGCCGGCAGGTGGTAGATGGCCGCCAGGCCGCACTCGTGGTGGAGGTCGCTCATCGGCCTTTCGCTCCGGCGGCTCGCGGCCGCGCTCCTCGCGGCTCCACGGCGAATATACGGCTCCGCGGCGGGCCCGCTCAACCGACGACGCCTGCGGCGGCCGTTCCAGGAAGGCCGCGGTGGCCCGGGCCGGCGCCGCGCGGGTAGGATGTGCCGTCTCGCCTGCCGCCGGCAGCCGGCCCGGCACCGGGCGTTCCTCCGCCGCCATCATGATCGACTCGGCCCGAATCGACCTCGCGTCCGCGGCGCGGCTGATCGTGGTGAAGGTCGGCACCCGCGTGCTCACCGGTTCCGATGGGCTGCTCGACGCCGCGCGGATCGAGTCGCTCGGCCGGCAGTTCGACGCGGCGCTCGCCGCCGGCCGGCGGATCGTGCTCGTGAGCTCGGGGGCGGTGGGCGCGGGCCTGGGCCGCATGGGGCTCACCTCCCGGCCGGAGGAGCTCGCCAGCCTCCAGGCCGTGGCGGCGATCGGGCAGAGCTGCCTGATCGAGGCCTACGAACGGGCCTTCCGCGGCCGCGGGCGGCACGCGGCGCAGGTGCTGCTCGTCGCCGACGACCTCCAGGACCGCTCCCGCTACCTGAACATCCGCAATACGCTCCGCGCCCTGCTCGACTGCGGGGCGATTCCCGTGATCAACGAGAACGACACGGTGAGCGTCGAGGAACTGCGGACCTCCTTCGGCGACAACGACCGGCTGGCGGCGCTCGTGGCGACGCTTCTGGGCGCTCCACTGTTGCTGCTGCTCTCCGACGTCGACGGCCTCTATGACCGGCATCCCGGCGAGACGGGGGCGGCCGTGCTCGGCCACGTGCCGCGGATCGACGCGGCCGTGGAGGGCCTGGCCCGCGACCGGCTCGGCGGCCTCTCGAAGGGGGGCATGGCGAGCAAGATCGCCGCCGCCCGGATCGTGACCGAGGCGGGGGGCAACTGCATCATCGCCTCGGGCCGTGACGACCACGTGCTCGAGAAGGTCTGCTGCGGGGAGCCCGTGGGCACGCTGTTCTCGAGCCGCGGTGCCGCCGTGCCCGCCTGGAAGCGGTGGCTCGGCTGGTCGGCCGACGCCCGGGGCGGGCTGGTCGTCGACGCCGGCGCCCGCGCGGCCGTGGTCGAAGGGGGCCGCAGCCTGCTGGCGGCGGGCGTCGTGGGCGTCGAGGGCGAGTTCGTGGCCGGCGACGTCGTGGCGCTCACGACGGGCAACGGCCGCCCGTTCGCCCGCGGCCTCGTGAACTACCCGGCCGCCGAACTGCGGCGGATCGCCGGCCTGACGACCGACCGCATCGCGGCGGTGCTCGGGTCCGTTCCCTACGAGGAGGTGATCCACCGCGACAACCTCGCCGTCGTCTCCCGCGAGGACGCGGCGTGCTGACCGAACTGCTGATCGTGCTCGCGCTGATCCTGGCCAACGGCTTCTTCTCGGGGGCCGAGATGGCGATCGTGGCCAGCCGCCGCGGCCGGCTACGGCAGCTCGCCGACCAGGGCGATCCCGGCGCGCGGACGGCCCTGGAGCTGGCCTCGAGCCCGGACCGCTTCCTGCCCACGGTGCAGATCGGGATCACGCTCGTCGGCACCCTGGCCGCGGCCTACGGCGGCGACCACCTCGTCGGCGACCTGGCCGGCTGGATCGAGCGGCATGCGCCGCCGGCGGTCGCGGCCGCCAGTCGCACGATCGCGCTGACGGTGTTCGTGATGCTGCTGTCCTTCGTGACGCTGCTGTTGGGGGAGCTGGTGCCGAAGCGGCTGGCGCTGCGGCGGGCCGAGTCGTTCGCCCGCTTCGCGGCCCCGATCATGCAGCTCTTCGCCCGGCTGGCACGGCCGCTCGTGTGGGGGATGAGCACGGCCACGTCGGCCGTCCTCTTCCTGCTCGGGGCCCACAAGCAGGACGGGCCGACGGTCTCCGTCGACGACATCGAGCACCTCCTCGAGGCGGGCCGGGCGGAGGGCGTGCTCGACGCGATGGAGCAGTCGGTGGCTGCGGAGGCGCTGCGGCTGGGCGAGCGGACGGTCCGCGACATCATGCGGCCGCGGATCGACCTCGACGCCCTCGACATCGCCACGCCGCCCGGGGAGATCCTCGGCGCCATCGCGATGGCGGGCTACTCCCGGCTGCCGGTCTACGAGGGCTCGCTCGACCACATCCTCGGCTACGTTTCGATCAAGGACGTGCTGCGGAACACGTTCCTCGGCTGGCCGATCGAACTGAAGAAGATGATGCACCGGGCGCTGTTCGTGCCCGAGACGATGCCGCTCGACCGCCTGCTGGAACTCTTCCAGAAGGAGAAAAACCAGCTGGCGATCGTCCTCGACGAGTACGGCGGCACCGAGGGCATGGTGACCCTCGAGGACGTGCTGGAGGAGCTGGTCGGCGAGATCCACGACGAGCACCGCCGGGAGGAGCAGCTCGCCTTCGTGCAGCGGGAGGACGGCTCCTGGCTCGTCAACGGCACGGCGGGCGTCGAGGAACTGGCGGAGCGGTGCGGGCTCAAGCTCGGCGGGCTGGCCCGGGACTACTCGACGGTCTCGGGGCTGGTGCTCGCGAAACTCGAGCGGATCCCCGTGGTGGGCGACACGCTCCGCTGGCAGGGCCTGGTGGTGGAGGTGGTCGACATGGACGGCCGCCGCATCGACAAGCTGCTCGTGCGGCGGGAGTGACCGCCCGCGTCAGTCGAGGCTCGGGCCGGCGAGGTCGAGGACGTCCTGGAGGATGAACGGCTTCGGGAACGGCTCGTCGAGCTGCTCGAGCAGCTTCCGGTAGCGGTTCACGATGTCCCGCATGTCGTCGGCCGTGAGCTTGTCCTGCCGCAGCACCGGCGACGCGTCGAGCACCTGCCGCCTGGCGGCAAAGGCCTCCTCATAGGCCTGCTTCGCCGGCTGGAGGCGGGCGTTCTCGAACTCGTGGTCGGCCTGCCAGATCTTCTCGCGGGCCAGGAGCGCGGGCTCCGTCACCTCCGCCTCGCAGGCGGCTCGCCAGAAGTCGAAGTTCACGATGTCGCGGTAGCGATCGATGATGTCGGCCGTCTCCTGGGCCTCGACGAGACGGCGGGCGAGGTCCTTGGCCTGCGGCTGCACGTCCGCCGGCGCCTCGCGGGCCACCATCGGCCAGGTCACCCGCGTCGCGGCCTCCGCCGCGGCGGCCAGTTGCTGCTGGGCCTCGCTGCGGTCGGGCGGCGGCGTGGCCAGGGCCTGCCGCTGCTCGGCCGACAGCCCGTCGCGGAGCCGCTGCCCGAGGGCCGCGAACCGCCCCGGCAGGAGCGCCTCGAGTTCCCCGGCGATCCGCTCGGCCCGGGCCAGTTCGTCCTCCCGGAGCCCCAGCCGGATCGGCACGTCCCAGCTCGTGGGAATCTCCCGCATCGCGAACCGCACCATCTCCTCGCCGGCCAGCTTCCAGGCGTCGCGGGCCGCCGGCCCGAACGTGCCGTCCTCCTCGGTGGCGCGGGCGTAGTTGATCGCCGCCATCATCGGCTCGCTGTGGAAGATGAGGGCCGTCGTCTTGAGGGGTGCTCCCGAGTCGGCCAGCCGCTGGGCCGCCAGATACTTCTGCCGGGACACCAGCCAGTTGTCCCGCTCGGGCAGCGTGCGGTCGGGATCGTCGCGGCCGTGGAAGTCGTCGTCCGCCTTGAACAGGCGGCGGAACTGCTGCTTCTCGTCCGACTTGCCGATCTTGTGGCCGATGAACCAGCCCATCCGGCCGAGGAGCCGCGGATCCCGCTGGTTGAGCGCGATGCCCTGGCGGAGAAACTCGATGCCCTTCATCACCCAGGCGTAGCGGTCGCGGTAATCGTCGAACTCGACCGAGATGTTGTACGACAGGTTGTGGGCCTGGAAGTCCCAGACGGAATAGAAGTTGGGCTGGAGCTTCGTCATCTGCTCGAGTGCCGCCGACAGGTTCGTCCAATCCTCGACCTTCTTGTAGTGGTTCACGCGGTCCCAGAGCAGCGTGACGGCCACGTTCTTCAGGCCCAGCGTGGCCAGCCGCATCGTCTCGCTGGTGGGATCGACGTCGCCGAGATTGGCCTGGGCGAGCCCGAAGGCCGTCCGCAGCCGGGCGAGCTTGCCGCCTGGGCTCGTCGTGTCGGCCGGCTGGCTCAGGGCGGAGAGCGGAATCAGCAGCCCGGCAATGGCCACGAGGGCCAGGAGCGTGCCGGGCCGCAGGCCGAGCCACGCCGCGGGCTCCCCGCCGCGGCCACCGGGCCGCGGCACTGCGCGATCGCCTGCGGTCATGACGCCACCTCCCGGGCCCGCAGGCAGAAGCTGCCGGCCACCAGGAACGCGAGCACGTAGCCCAGCGTCTCCACGGCGTTGGCCGACAGCAGGTCGAAGGGAATGTCGAAGCCGTCGGCCACGAAGTTGCTCGTGCCCAGGGCCGAGAGCGAGGGAAACAGGCCCGCCGCCAGCCGCATCGGCGCCAGCAGGATCGTGTCCACCGTCTTCATCACCTGCGCGGCCGGCGTCGGGTCGAGCGGCACGGTGATGCTCATCTGGGTGACGATCCGGTAGAGCGACTCGAGCGGGCCGCCACCCGGCACGATCGTGGCGTCACCCGTCACCTGGCTCTCGAAGAGCTGGGCGATGAACTCGCGGAACTGGCCGATCATCACCATGGAGAGCGTGGCCAGCAGGGCGACCGGCCCGGCCAGGAAGGTGCTGAACATCACGCCCATCGCCGTCATCAGGAGCATGGAGAACCAGATGCCGAGGCAGCTCTTGGCGTAGTTCAGGGCGAACGAGCCGTCTCCGGCCCGCAGGAAAAAGTCGGCCTGGGCAACGCCGTAATAATGGGCCCGCTCCAGGCACTGAAGCACGATCTCGACCCGTCCGTCCGCCACGAGGTCGGCGAACAGGTCGACCTGGCGGGTCGCGCCGTCGGCCGCGGTCGCCGTCAGCGTCCGCGGAATGGGCAGCGAATCGATCGTGGTTTCCTTGGCCGTGAAGTAGAAGGGGTCGCTCTGCAGGCCGCTGACGGGATTCCTCACCCGCACGCTGCCGGCGATGCCCTTTTCGATGTCACCCTTGTAGGTGCGAAACACCCGCACGACCATCTCCAAGGGCAGCCCCTCGGGAAAC
>JBJTHX010000172.1:0-5977 GCA_046094745.1 Planctomycetia bacterium | reverse complement strand
CGTCTACGGCGACGCCCCGAACCCGACGCAGCTGTAGGCGCAAGTGCCGCCGGGGGACGGTGAAAGCCTCGGCTTCGGAGGCGAGGTTACGCCAACTCGCCTCGACTTCCCCCGATCCCCCGGCTCCTTGAGCGTTCGCCGACCCGCTTGCCTGCCCGTGCCCTCCGCCCCCGAGCCGGCGTCTGTGCAGGCCGACTCTGAACTACCGCGTGTCGGCGAACCGCGCGCCGGCGGCATCCTTCGCCGAGACGATCGGCGGTTCCGTGAGCGGCCAGGCGATCGCGAGGTCGGGGTCGTTCCAGGCGATGCAGCGTTCGCAGTCCGGGGCGTAGAAGTCGGTCGTCTTGTAGAGGACCTCGGCCTCGTCGGTGACCGCGAGGAACCCGTGGGCCAGGCCCGGCGGGATCCAGAGTTGCCTGCGGTTTTCGGCCGAGAGTTCCACGCCCACCCACTGCCCGCGGGTCGGCGCGCCCGGCCGGATGTCGACGGCCACGTCGAAGATGGCGCCGCGGACCACGCGGACGAGCTTTCCCTGGGGCCGGCCGATCTGGTAGTGGAGACCGCGGAGGACGTTCCGCCGGCTCGCGCTGTGGTTGTCCTGGACGAATGGCACCGTCCCCCCCACGGCCGCCTCGAAGGCCCGCTGGTTGAAGCTCTCGCAGAACCAGCCGCGGTCGTCCGCGAACACCCGCGGCTCGAGGATCAGCACGCCGTCGAGGGCGGTCGGTGTCACGGTCATCCGCCCCGGCCCTCGCGGACGAGGGACCGCAGATACCCGCCGTAGCCGCTGCGGTCGAGCGCCGCCGCCAGCCGTTCCAGCGCGTCGTCGTCGATCCAGCCGTTTCGCCAGGCGATCTCCTCGGGGCAGCAGATCCGCATGCCCTGCCGCCGCTCGAGCGTCTGGATGAACTGCGCGGCCTCGAGCAGGCTGTCGTGCGTGCCGGTGTCGAGCCAGGCGTCCCCGCGGCCGAGGGTGTGAACGGCCAGTTGGCCGCGGGCGAGGTATTCCCGGTTGACGTCGGTGATCTCCAGTTCTCCGCGGGCCGAGGGGCGGAGGCCGGCGGCGATGGCGGTCACCTGCGGATCGTAGAAGTAGAGGCCCGTGACGGCGTAGCGGCTCTTGGGCGTGCGCGGCTTCTCCTCGATCGACACCGGCCTGCCGGCCGTGTCGAACTCGACGACGCCGTAACGCTCCGGATCGGAGACGGGATAGGCGAACACGGTGGCGCCCGTCGCCTGGGTGGCCGCCGCCCGCAGCCGCTCGGCGAGCTCGTGGCCATAGAAGATGTTGTCGCCGAGAACGAGGGCCGAGGGGCCGCCGCCGATGAAATCGGCCCCGATCACGAAGGCCTGGGCGAGCCCCTCGGGCCGGGGCTGGACGGCGTAGTGGAAGGAGAGGCCCCAGGCCGCGCCGTCGCCGAGCAGGTCCTGGAAGCGGCGCGTATCCTCGGGCGTGGAGATGACCAGGATCTCGCGGATGCCCGCCAGCATCAGCGCACTGAGCGGGTAATACACCATCGGCTTGTCGTACACCGGCAGGAGTTGCTTGGAGACCGCGCGGGTCGCCGGGTGCAGACGCGTGCCACTGCCGCCGGCGAGGATGATGCCTTTGCGTCTCGTCATGGGCCGGTTCGGGCGGGCGGTGGGGGGTTGCGGAGCAGGTCGGCCACGAGCGCGGCGACGACCGGGCCTACTGCATCCTGCCATGCGGGCAGTTCGCCGCCCAAGGCCGCGCGGATCTTGTCCGTGGCCAGCCGCGAGTTGGCCGGTCGCCGGGCCGGCGTCGGGTACTGCGACGTCGGGATGGCCCGCACCTGCTCCGGGCCGGCCACGGCCGCGAGCCCGAGGCGGCGGGCCTCGGTGAGGATGAACCGCGCGAATCGGCACCAGGTCGTTTCGCCGCCGGGCACGACGTGATAGACGCCTGCCGAGAGCGCCGTCTCCGCCACCAGCCCGCGGGCGATCGCACGGGCCGTGACGTCGGCGAGCCAGCCCGCAGCCGTCGGAGCGCCCCACTGGTCGTCGACGACGTCGAGCCACTCCCGCTCGCGGGCCACGCGGAGGATGGTGCGGACGAAGTTGCGGCCATGGCCCGCGGAGACCCAGCTGGTCCGAAACACGAGATGCCGCCCCGCCGTGGCCGCGGCCCGCTCCCCTTCCAGTTTCGTCGCCCCGTAGACGCCCAGCGGACGGGGTTCGTCGGTCTCCGCGTACCAGCCCGCCCGCGTGCCGTCGAAGACATAGTCGGTCGAGTAGTGCACCAAGAGCGCCCCCCGGCGGCGGGCCTCCGCGGCGATGGTCGCCACCGCCTCGGTGTTGATGCGGCGGCAGAGCTCCGGCTCCGTCTCGGCCCGGTCGACGGCGGTGTAGGCCGCGGCGTTGACGATCACGTCGGGAGCGACCGAGGCGATGCGATCGCGGAGCGTATCCGGCCGCCCCAGATCGGCCTCCGCCCTGCCGCAGGCAATGAGGTCGCCCAGTGGGGCGAGGGCCCGCACGAGCTCCCGGCCCACCTGGCCGTCCCTGCCGAGGATGAGGATCGTGGGCCGGGCCGTCATGGCGCGTAATGCCGGGCGATCCAATCGCGATAGCCGCCGCTGGTGACGTCGGCGATCCAGGACTGGTTGTCGAGGTACCAGCGGACCGTCCGGCGGATGCCGCTGGCGAACGTCTCGGCCGGCCGCCAGCCGAGTGCGGCGGTGATCTTGCGGCTGTCGATCGCGTACCGCCGGTCGTGGCCGGGCCGGTCCTTCACGAACCCGATCTGGCCGCGGTACGAGCCGCCGCCGGCCCGCGGTCGCAGGTCGTCGAGGATGTCGCAGACCGTGTGCACCACGTCGATGTTGGCCATCTCGCTCGAGCCGCCGACGTTGTAGACCGCGCCGACTTCCCCCGCCGCGAGCACTCGCCGCACGGCGGCGCAGTGGTCGCCCACGTAGAGCCAGTCGCGGATTTGCCGGCCGTCGCCGTAGATCGGCAGGGGCTTGCCGGCGAGGGCGTTGTGGATCACCAGCGGGATCAGCTTCTCTGGAAACTGGAAGGGGCCGTAGTTGTTGGAGCAGTTGGTGGTCACCACCGGCAGGCCGTAGGTGTGGTGGTAGCCGCGGACGAGGTGGTCGCTGGCGGCCTTCGTGGCCGAGTAGGGGCTGTTGGGCTCGTAGCGGTTGGTTTCGGCGAACGGCGGATCCGCGGCGGCCAGCGACCCGTAGACCTCGTCGGTGGAGACGTGCACGAACCGGAAGGCGTCGCGATCGGCCGCCGGCAGGGCGGCCCAGTGGGCCCGGGCCGCTTCCAGAAGCCGGAACGTCCCCACCACGTTGGTGGAGACAAAATCCTCGGGGCCGTGGATCGAGCGGTCGACATGGCTCTCGGCGGCGAAGTGGACGATCGCCCGCACGCCGTGCTCCCCGAGGAGCCGCTCCACCAGGGTGCGGTCGCGGATGTCGCCGTGGACGAACCGGTGGCGGCCGTCGCCTGCGAGGGCCTCGAGGTTGCGGAGGTTCCCGGCGTAGGTCAGCGCGTCGAGGTTCACGACCGGCTCGTCGGCGTGGGCGAGCCAGTCGAGCACGAAGTTCGAGCCGATGAAGCCGGCACCGCCGGTGACGAGGATCATGGAAACAGGCTACCTGGGCGGCGACGGGGCGATCGCGGCCGTTTCCTCGAGGCCTGCGGACCGCCGGGCGCCCGAAGGCTATGATACAGATGTTTCGTCTCACTCCGGCCGCACCATGCTCTCCCCAAAACAGGTCATCGAAACGTATTTCCTCGAGGCCCGGCACCAGCTGCTCGAGGTGGCGGCGCTGCTTGACCGCTACGACGCGGCCGTGGGCCGCGCCGGAGGCAACGGCGCCGCGGACGGCGACGCCCGCCTCCATGCGCTCCGTGAAGCCCTTGCGGTGCTCGCCGAGCGGTCGCCTCCGGGCGAACGGACGGTCGCCCTGCTCGAACTGTTCGCCAAGTCCTGACGCCTTCGCACCGAGGACGCCATGCAGATCATCCAGCCGCACTACCACGCCATCGCCCGCACGGCGCAGGACTACGAGCGAATGGCTATGAGCGGCGTCGTGGCCGTGGCCGAGCCCGCCTTCTGGGCCGGCTTCGACCGGCTCTACCCGGAGACGTTCCTCGACTACTTCCGGCAGATCAGCGAGTTCGAACCGACGCGGGCGGCGCAGTATGGCATCCGGCACTTCTCGTGGGTGGCCGTGAACCCGAAGGAGGCCGAGAACCCGACGCTCACCCGCGAGGTGCTCGAGCACTTCCCCGAGTTCTTCGCCAAGCCCACGGTGCTCGGCGTCGGCGAGACGGGCCTCCACAAGTCGACGAAAAACGAGTGCGCGGCCCTCGAGGCCCACGTCGACATGGCCATGCGGCACGGCCAGCTCGTGCTCATCCACACGCCGCACCTGGCCGACAAGGCCCATGGCACGAAGCGGGTGCTCGAGGTGCTCGCCGGCATGAACATCGACCGCGAGCGGGTGTGGATCGACCATGTCGAGGAGCAGACCATCAAGCCCTGCCTCGACGCCGGCTACTGGGTGGGCTTCACGCTCTACCCGATCACCAAGTGCTCGCCGAAGCGGGCGGTCGACATGCTGGAGAAGTACGGTACCGACCGGATCCTCGTGAACTCGTCGGCCGACTGGGGGCCGAGCGACCCCTTCACGCTTCAGGAGTGCGTCCTCGAATACCGCCGCCGCGGCCACTCGCTGCAGGAGGCGATCGAGGTGTTCCACAACAATCCCTGCCGGTTCCTCGGCCAGAACCCGAAGTTCGACATCCGGCCGATCCGCGTGGAGACCGCCGTCGCCGCGCCGCCGGTTGGGACCCGTCCCGGCCGGCCGGTCGGCGTCTAGGAGCCCGCGGATGCACGATGCGGCCGTTTCACGGCTGGCCCTGATCCGCCGGCTGTCGTTCTGTGCCGGGCACCGGCTCTTCGGCCACGAGGGCCGCTGCGCCTTCCTCCACGGCCACAACTACCGGGTCGAGATCGAGGTCGAGGCGGAGCAGGGCGGGGCGGTGGTGGACGCGGTCGGCCGCGTGGTCGACTTCTCGCTCATCAAGCAGCGGATGCTCGGCTGGCTCGACGAGCACTGGGACCACGCCTTCATCCTCTTCGAGCAGGATGCCTCGGCCCTGGCCGCCGTCCGGACCGCCGAGCCCACCAAGTATTTCGTGCTCCCCTGGAATCCGACGGCCGAGAACATGGCTCGCTACCTGCTCGAGGTGGTGGCCCCGCACGTGCTCGCTGGCCTGGGGGTCGTCGCCCGGCGGGTGAGCGTGTGGGAGACCGACGAGGCCTGCGCCGTGGCCACGGCCGCCGGGGGTCAGCCGCCGCCGGTGGCCCTCGGCGCGGCCGTCGTCGTCGATCGGAGGCGGCCATGACGCACGGACCGTTTCCCGGCCGGTTCCCCGACACGCGGCTGCGCCGCCTGCGGCGGCATGAATGGCTGCGCCGGGCCGTGGCCGAGACGCGGCTCTCGGCGGCCGACCTCGTCTGGCCGCTTTTCGTCCACGACCACCGCGAGCCGGCGGCCGTGCCGAGCATGCCGGGCGTGGAGCGGCTCCCGATCGAGGGCGTGGTGCGGGCAGCCGCGGAGGCGGCACGGCTGGGGATCCCGGCGATCGCGATCTTCCCCGTCACCGAGCCGGCCCTCAAGACCGACGACGGCCGGCAGGCCCTCGAGCCCGACAACCTCGTCTGCCGCACGGTGCATGCGGTCCAACGGGAGTTGGGTGACGCGCTGGGCATCATCTGCGACGTGGCCCTCGACCCCTACACCTCCCACGGTCACGACGGCCTGCTCCGCGACGGCAAGATCCTCAACGACGAGACGGTCGAGGTGCTCGTCCGGCAGGCGGTGGTGCTGGCCGAGGCCGGCTGCCACGTCGTCGCCCCCTCCGACATGATGGATGGCCGCGTGGGGGCGATCCGCGAGCACCTCGATGCCGCGGGCCACGAGGACGTGTGCATCCT
>JBJTHX010000171.1:0-4655 GCA_046094745.1 Planctomycetia bacterium | reverse complement strand
CCCGCCCCGCTGCCGCTCGCCGAGGTCCGCAGCTACGACGGCACGGGCAACAACCTGGCCAACCCCGAATGGGGCAGCACCAACGAGCAACTGCTCCGGCGGTCCCCGGCGGCTTACGCCGACGGCGTCTCGGCGCCCTCCGGTGCCGATCGGCCGAGCGCCCGCCTCGTCAGCAATCTCCTGGCGCAGAATCCGGAGGGAGGCATCGTCAACGACCGCGATTGGAGCGCGTTCGTCTACGCCTGGGGGCAGTTCCTCGACCACGACATCGGCCTCACGGATGCCGCCAGCCCCCGGGAGCGGTTTTCGATCGCCGTTCCCGCGGGTGACGCGTCGTTCGATCCGGCGGCCACGGGCACCATGACGATCTCGATGTCGCGGTCGGCCTACGATCCGGCGACCGGCGTCGGCAGTCCACGTCAGCAGATGAACTCGATCACCGCCTTCATCGACGGCTCGCAGGTCTATGGCAGCGACGCGACGCGGGCGGCCGCGCTGCGGGAGTTCGTCGGCGGGCGGCTTAGGACCTCCGCCGGCAATCTCATGCCCTTCAACACCACCGGCCTGGCCAACGCCAACGACGCCCACCGGGTCGCCGACGCGGCGCTGTTCCTCGCCGGCGACGTGCGGGCCAACGAGAACCCGGAACTCCTGGCGCTGCACACGCTGTTCGTGCGGGAGCACAATCGGATCGCCGCCGAGGCCGCCCGCCGCAACCCGGCCCTCTCCGACGAGCAACTCTACCAGCATGCCCGCCGGATCGTCGTTGCCGAGTTGCAGAAGATCACCTACGACGAGTTCCTGCCGGCGCTGCTCGGTCCTGCCCGGCCCGGCGCGGACGGGCTGCAGCCCTACCGCGGCTACCGGGCCGACGTGAATCCGGGGATCGCCACGGAGTTCTCCACCGTCGCCTTCCGCGTCGGCCACAGCATGCTCGGTGAGGACATCGAGTTCCTCGCGGGCGACGGCACCGCCGTCCGCGACCCCCTGTCGCTCCGCGACGCGTTCTTCAATCCGACGCCGCTGTCGGAGGTGGGCATCGACCCGATCCTCAAGTACCTCGGCAGCGTCCGCGGCCAGGAGAGAGACACCCGCGTCGTCGACGACGGGCGGACTTTTCTCTTCGGTGCACCGGGGCAGGGGGGCTTCGACCTCGCGGCGCTGAACATCCAGCGGGGCCGGGACCACGGCATCGGCGACTACAACTCCGTCCGCGTCGCCTACGGCCTGCCGCGGGTGACGTCGTTCGCCGAGATCACGCCCGACGCGACCGTGCAGCAGGCCCTCCAGGAGGCGTATGGCACCGTGGACCGGATCGACCCGTGGGCCGGCGGCCTGGCGGAGAAGCACCTGCCGGGCTCGAGCCTCGGGGCGACGTTCACGCGGATCATCATCGACCAGTTCGCGCGGCTCCGTGACGGCGATCGGCTCTGGTACCAGCGGTCGCTGCCCGCCGACGCCCTCCGCGGCGTGCAGGCGTCGACGCTCACGGACGTGATCCGGCGGAACACCGGCCTCACGAATCTGCAGCCCGAGGCGTTCTCGTTCCGCACGTCGATCGGCGGAGCGGTGTTCGCCGACACCAACGGCGACGGGTTACGGCAGGGAACGGAACGGGGCGTGGCGAACGTCGCCGTGTCGCTCGTCGACGCCGCCGGTGTGGTCGTCGCCACCACCCGCACGAGCCCGCTCGGCGACTACGCGTTCGGCCGGCTCGATCTCGGGTCGTACCGCGTCGTGGTGTCGCCGCCGGGCGGCGCAACGCCGAGCCGCACGGTCCAACTCACCCGTGGCGGCGCCGTGCGGGGCATCGACGTCGGCCTGGCAGTCCAGGCTCCGGCTCCTCGGCCGCAGCCGCCGCGTCCGGCGCCGCGGCCGGCCGGCGGACCGTCGGCCGCCGCGTTCGCGAGCCTCGCGGCGGTGACCGACACCTCCGCGTCGCAGCCCGGGCGCACGTTCGTCGGCTGACCGTGAGGCGGCGGGATTTTTTCACGGCAGTGCGGTAGCCTGCTCGCGTTCCGCCGAGCGGCCCGCCCGATGCCATCCAACCTGCTTCTTCCGGTCGCCCTGCAGCGGACCATCGCCGTCGTCCTTGCGGCGCTGCTGGCGGTTCCGATGCTCGGCGGCGCCGCCGAGCCCCCGGTCGACGTCGTCATCTACGGGGGCACGAGCGGCGCCGTGGTCGCGGCCGTGCAGGCGGCGGCGCTGGGGGCGCGGGTGATTCTCGTTTCGCCCGACCGGCACCTGGGCGGGCTGTCGAGCGGCGGCCTCGGCTTCACCGACAGCGGCAACACCGGTTCAATCGGCGGCCTGGCCCGGGAGTTCTACCGCCGTGTGTTTCGCCACTACGCCGCCGACGCCGCCTGGAAATGGCGGCCGCGGTCGGCCCTCGGCACCAAGGGGCAGGGCGTCGGTGCCGACGAGGATGGCCGCCGGACGATGTGGCTGTTCGAGCCGCACGTCGCGGAGAAGATCTTCGACGACTGGCTCGCCGGGACGAATGTCGTGGTCGTCCGCGAGGCGCTGCTCGACCGCGACGCGGTGACCCTCGAGCGGGCCGGTGGCGGGGCGCCGCGGATCGCCGCGATCACGACGCTTGCGTCGGGCACGACGCCGCGGCGGACCTTCGCCGCGAAGGTGTTCATCGACGCGACCTACGAGGGCGACCTGATGGCGGCCGCCGGCGTCTCGTTCCACGTCGGCCGCGAGGCCAACGCCACCTACGGCGAGGAGTGGAATGGCAACCAGGTCGGGGTGTTGCACCACGGCCACCACTGGAAGCAGCCCGTCGATCCCTACCGCGTGCCGGGCGACCCGGCCAGCGGCCTGCTGCCGCGGATCTCGGCCGACCCGCCGGGCGTGCGCGGCGCGGGGGACCGTCGCGTGCAGGCCTACTGCTTCCGGATGTGCCTGACGAACGTGCCGGAGAACCGCGTACCCTTCCCGAAGCCGGCGGGCTATGACCCGGCCCAGTACGAGCTGCTCGCCCGCACGCTGGCCGCGGGCTGGCGGGAGGTGTTCGTCAAGTTCGATCCGGTTCCCAACGGCAAGACCGACACCAACAACCATGGTCCCTTCAGCACCGACAACATCGGCATGAATGACGACTACCCCGAGGCGTCGTACGAGCGGCGGCGGGAGATCATCCGCGAGCACGAGACCTACCAGCAGGGCCTGATGTGGTTCCTGGCCAACGACGAGCGGGTGCCCGGGGAGGTCCGCGAACGGATGGGCCAGTGGGGCCTGCCGCGGGACGAGTTCATCGACAACGGCCACTGGCCCCACCAGCTCTACATCCGGGAGGCCCGGCGGATGGTCGGCGAGGAGGTGATGACCGAGCAGCACACGCTCTCCACGAAGCCGGTGGCCCGGCCGGTGGGCATGGGCTCCTACACGCTCGATTCCCACAACGTCCGCCGCTATGTGATCCCCGCCGCCTACGGCAGGCCGGCCATGGTGCAGAACGAGGGGGACATCGGCGTCAAGGTGCCGAAGCCCTATGCGATCGGCTACGGCTGCCTCGTGCCCAGGCGGGCCGAGTGCGCGAACCTGCTCGTGCCGGTCTGCGTGTCGGCGAGCCACATCGCCTACGGCAGCATCCGCATGGAGCCGGTGTTCATGATCCTCGGCCAGTCGGCGGCGACGGCGGCCGTGATGGCCGCCCGGGACGCCTGCGACGTCCAGGATGTTCCTTACGAGCGGTTGCGGGAGCGGCTCCTGGCCGACGGCCAGGTGCTCGAGGCCGCGGCAGGAGCGAAGTGAACGCCGTCCGGCGGGATCAGTCGGGGGCCGTTTCCCGCGGGCTCGAGTACCGCAGGGCGGCGGCCTGCAGATAGTGGTTGAAGTCCGCATGGGCATGGGCCAGCGCGACGACGCCGTCCCGGCGGAGGGCGTAGACCTCGACATCGCCCAGTGCCCGGATCGTGGCGGCCCGCGGGGCATCCTCGAGAATGGCCAGTTCGCCGAAGAACGAGCCTTCCCGCAGGATCGACAGCCGCTGGGCGGGATCGCCGCGCAGCACCTCGACCTGCCCCTTCGTCAGGAAATACATCTCGTCGCCCACGTCTCCCTCGTGGACCAGAGTCTCCCCCCTCGCGAACTGCCGCGCATCGAGCCGGGGGATGATGTCCCGGAGGAACTCGTGGCTGGCGTTCTTGAAGAACGGCACCTGTTCGATCAGGGCGGCGGTGATGGCGCGCATTCGGAGCAGTTCGCGGTCGATCTTGCCCGGGCCCTTGTACGGCATCGTGGAGATGAGGTGGACCTCGGCGGGCACCATGAACCCCGCCAGCCGGCCGGCGACGAAGCGTTGCAGATCTTCCGGCCGGGCTTCAGTCCCCGACTGCAGGATCACGTAGGCGTGTGGCGACTCGCCGTCGGCAGGGTCGGGAACCCCGATCACGCAGACCTCCCGAACCGCCGGGTGGTCGGACAGCGCCGCCTCCACCTCGAGGGGCGCGATCTTTTGCCCCTTGCGGACGATCACGTCCTTCCTCCGGCCCACGAACCAGAGGTAGCCGTCCTCGTCGTAGCGGCCCAGGTCGCCGGTCAGCACCCAGCCCTTCTGGAGGGTCTTCCTGGTCATCGCCGTCTCGTTCCAGTAGCCGTCCATGATCCCCGGTCCGCTGACCCGGATGTCGCCCACCGTCCCGGTC
>JBJTHX010000170.1:0-6298 GCA_046094745.1 Planctomycetia bacterium | reverse complement strand
GCCGGCGAGCGTCACGAGGCCCGTGCCGAGCGAAGCGCTGTTGGTCGCGACGACTTGTCCGGCGGAGATGAACGAGCCGCCTGAGTAAGTGCTCGAGCCCGAGAGCGTGAGCGTGCCGGCGCCCTGCTTCACGAGGCTGCCAGAGCCGGAGATCGCGCCCGAGAAGGTGACCGCGTCGGAGCGGTTGAAGGCGAGGGCGGCGTTGTTGACGACGTTGCCCGCGAGCGAGCCCGTCGTGCCGCCGTCGCCGATGGCGAGCGTGCCGCCCGAGATGGTCGTCGCGCCCGCGTAGGTGTTGCTGCCCGTGAGCGCGAGCATGCCCGAGCCGACCTTCGTCAGCGCCCCGCCCGACAGGCCGCCCAAGTAGGTCGTGTTCGTGCCGTTGTTGCCGACGGAGAGCGTGACCCCGCCGAGGTCGAGGTTCCGCGAGCCGGTGAGGCCGCCGACCGTGGAGTTTTGGCCGAAGGCGAACGTGCCCGAATCGGCGGCGTTCATGTCGAGCGTCGAGTTCTGGACCGCCAGCGCCGTCGACACGTTGATCCGTCCCGCAGCCGCGCGGGTCGGGCCCGAAAACGTGTTCGTGCCCGAGAGCGTGAGCGTGCCGGAACCGGCCTGCGTGAGCCCGAGCCCGCCGGTGATCGACGAGACGAAGTCGGTGCCCTGCACGACCGCGTTCGAGCGGTTGAACGCGAGCGTGCCGCCGGAGCCGCCCGTGATCGCGGCCGAGGAGGCGATCGAACCGGCCGTGGCCCCGTTGCCGACCATGAGCGTGCCGGCGTTGACGCTCGTCGTGCCGGTGTAGGTGTTGGCGCCGTTGAGGGTCAGCGTGCCGGAACCGATCTGCGACACGTGGATCGCGCCGCCGATCGTGCCCAAGAAGTCGGTGCCCTGCACGACCGCGTTCGAGCGGTTGAAGGCGAGCGTGCTGCCGGCCGAGCCCACGAGCGGGCCGGCGATCGAGCCGGCCGTGCCGCCGGCGCCGAGTTGCAGCGTGCCGTCGAAGGTCGTCGTGCCGGTAAACGTGTTGGCCGCCGCGAGCACCAGCGTGCCCGGACCCGACTTCACGAGCCCCGTGGCCGCTGTGCCATCGCGGATCACCGCGCCGATCGTGAGGGCGGCCGCGGCGTTGGACTGCATCACCATCAGCGGGCCGCCCGACGCGACGAGCGTGCCACTCGAGATCGCCGATGGAGTCGCTCCCACGGCGGGCGTCACGAGGATGCCTCCGGCGAGCGTGTTCGAGCCCGAAAGCGTCAACTCCGTGGGCGTGGCCGCGGCGAACCGCAGCGAGTTGATCGCGACTGGCCCCGACAGGCTCGGCGAACTGTTCACGTCGATGTTGGCGTTGGCGTAGGAGGCCGCGGCGCCGCCGGCCGTGGACGTGAGCGTGAACGCCGCCAGGCCGCTGATCGGCGAGCCGCCGTTGGCCACGGCCCAGGTCGTGCCGCCGTAGGTGATCCCGCCCGGCAGGATGCCGTTGACGTTCGAGGACGACGTCATGAACGAGCCGGTCGTCGGAATGTCGAACACCGCTCCCGGCAGCGTCGTGAGCGTGCCGAAGTTCAGCGTGTTGCCGGCATTCGCGGCGACGGACGGGTTGCCGCTGATCACGGTGCCGGCGAACGCCTGCGTGAAGGTGTCGCTGCGGTCGATCACGAACTGGCCGCCGGTGAGCGCGAGGCTGGCCGCAGTGCCGACCGAGCCCGACGTGCCGCCATTGCCGACGCGGAGCGTGCCGGCGGCGACCGTCGTCGTGCCGGTGAACGTGTTGGCGTTGCCGAGCACGAGCGTGCCGGGGCCCGCCTTCACGAGGCCCCGCGGGCCGTTCGTGCCGTCGGCGATCACGCCGCCGACCGTGAGCCGGCCCTGGCTGGCGACGGTGAACGTGGCCGCGTCGTCGAGCGACACCGGCGCCGAGAGCACGTGGCCCGTGCCCGTCACGCCCACCGCCGCCGCGCTGCCGGAGTTGGCGAGCACGAGACTGCCGCCGCCGACGAGGTCGGTCAGCGTCCCGCCGATGCCCGTGAACGACAGGTTCGCCAGCGTCTGCAGCCGTCCGTTCAAGTCCAGCGTGGCGCCCGCGGTCGCCGCGCCAATCGAAACCGGCGCCAGCACGCCGATCGTATTGATGCCGGGGCCGCCCAGGCGGAGCGTGCCGAACTGCACGCCCACGGCGCCCGTCGTCGCCATGCTCTTCACGCTCACGACGCCCGTGTTGCCCGCCGAGCCAATCATGATGTTCACCGCGGGCCCATTGCCGGGGCCGCCGGGACCGTAAAAATCACCGGAGAACGACGTCGTGCCGCCGGCAACCGCCAGGAGCGTGACTGGTCGGCCCAGGTAGGCATCGCCCTGGAACTCGGCCCCGTTCCCCTCGCCACCGAGGACGACCGCCTGCGACCCGCCGCCGGCCTGCACGTTCATCACCTTGGTCGTCCGCACGCCCGCGGCCAGGAGGAGCGTCGCGGTGCCGCTGGCGGTCGGCGAGGAGTCGCCGACGAGCACGTCGAGCGGGCTGGTGCTGCCGCCAAACGCACCGGTCGCATTGCCGACCGCTTCCACCCCGGCCACGAGCGTGCCGTTGCGCACGGTGAACGAGCCCGTGTAACTGCTCCCCGCGGCGATCCGCCACAGGCCGGGGCCGTCCTTCACCACGCTCGTCTTGTTCGTGCTCGAGTTTTCCTGGATCACGCCGATCGCGTTCGCCGCCGTGCCCGATCCGCCAAGCGTGAGCGTCTTCGCGCTGGCCCCCGTGGCCGTCACCGTGCCCGTCAACACGAGGGCCCCCGCACCGCTGGACTCGATCGAAGCGCCGCTCGTGCCGGAGAGGTTGAACGTACGGCTCGTCGTACCCGACGTCGCACCCACCCAGCGGAGCGTGCCGCTCCGCCAGGCCGATCCCAGGTCGGTCGTCGTGTTCGTGCCCAGCGGGCTGTTGCCGGAACTGTTGATCCAGTCGATCTGCACCACGCCCTCGTTGATCAGCGTCTTCGTGGCGAACGAGTTGGACCCGGTGAGCATGAGCGTGCCGAAGCCCGTCTTCACGAGCCCGCCGCTGGCTCCGCCGCCGTCGATCGCGGCGGACACCGTGAGGTCAGCGGCCGCGGCGGTCGAGTCGCCCACGGCGAACGTGCGGGCCACGTTGCCGAGGTTCAGGGCCCCGCCGATCGTCGCGCCGGCAGGGTTGTTGGTCTCGGTGTACGTCACGGTGCCGCCGAGTGTCGCGGTGCCGCTGCCCGTCTGCAGGCTCGCCGTCGAGCCGGCCGCCCCGCCGCCGAGCGTGAGCGTGGTGATCGAGCGGTTCTGGCCGGCCGTGTCGAACGTGCCGCCGAAGATCGTCACCGTCGGCGACACGAAGCCCGTGCTCGCCAGCTGCATGACGCCCGAGTTCGGGCCGCCGTCGTAGCCCACCGTCGTCGCCCCGGTGTGGGTGTTGCTCTCGCCGAGAGCACGAGCGTGCCGGTGCCGAGCTTCCGCAGGCCGACCGCACCGCCGCCGGTGCCCGACGTGTCGGCGATCACGTTCGCGAGCGCGACCGCCGTGCCGGAGTTGGTCGTGTCGAACCCGACGAAGGAGCCGGCCATCAGGCCGTTGTTGGTGCCGGTGCCCCCGATGGCCGCGAGCAGCGTCGTCACGTCGGCCGGCTGGAAGTCGCTCGCCCCGCCCACGTTCACCGCGAGCGTGGCCGCGGAGTTCACGAGCAGGTTCGACCGCGTCCAGCTCGTCGTGCCGCCGCCGTACAGGGCCGTGGGCACGGCGAACTGGAGGATGCCGCCGCTGAGCGTCGTCGTGCCCGGGTAGTTCGTGCTGCCGGAGAGCACGAGCACGCCCGTGCCCGACTTGACGAGACCCACGGTGCCGGTGCCGACGAGGCTCGCCGAAACCGAGCCGAACTGGCCCGCGATGCTCGGGCCGGTGAGGGTGAGCGTGCCGCCGGTCACGCCGCCGCCGGCGAGCGTGAGCACGCCGGAGCGCGACAGCGGATTGCCGTTGAGGTCGAGCACGCCGCCGGAGAGCGTCAGCGACGTGCCCGATCCGAGGGCGCTGGTGCCGCCCATCCGCAGGGTGCCGCCCGCGACCGTCGTCAGGCCCGTGTAGGTGTTCGTGCCACTGGCCACCAGCGTGCCCGGGCCCGACTTCGTCAGGCCGCCGGTGCCCTGATTGAGCGTCTGCGAGATCGTGAACGTGTTGGCCGGATCGGCGATGTCGAACGTCTGGGACTGGCCCGACGTGAACGTGGTCGGCCGGTCCGCGGCCAGGCTCGCAAGCGCCGCGCCCGTCACCTGCAGGCCGCCGCCGTTGAACACGAGCGCCGAGGCCGTGCCGCTCAGGTTCGCGTCGGACGAGATCGAGAGCAGGCCGCCGGTGACGGTGGTCGTGCCCGTGAGCGTGTTGTTGCCGGCGAGCACGAGCGTGCCCGTGCCCGACTTCGTCCAGTTCGATGCGCCCGTCAGCGTGGCGGAGATCACCGCCGGGCCGGACACGGCCGCCGTGAGCGCGCTTGTGTTGATCGTCGTGTTGGCGATCGTGCCGCTGGTGATCGAAAAGGCGTTCGCCACCGTCAGGCCGTTGAGATCGAGCATGCCGCCGGTGGCCGCGAGCGTGCCGGAGCCGACCTGGCTCGTGCTCGTCACGAGCAGCCGGCCCTCGCGGGCCAGGAGGCCGCCGGTGAACGTGTTGCTTCCGGTGAGCACGAGCGTGCCGGTGCCGACCTTCGCGATGCCGAGGATCCGGTCGGCGGCGGGGTTCGGGATGTTCGTCGCGTAGGTGTAGGTGCCGCTGGTCACGCCCGTGGTGTCGATGCCGAGATACGCCGCGGTGGAGCCGCCCACGGCACCGTCCAAGATGTCGAGGTCGGTCGCAGTAAAAGCCCCGGGCTGGTCGCCCACGCTCACGCTCAGGATCGCCCCGCTGCCGGTCGTGATGTTGGCCGCGGTCCAACTGGCCGTGCCGCCGCCGTAGAGGGCGTTGCGGTTGGTGAACCGCAGTTCGCCGCCCCACGCCTCCGTCGCGCCCGTGTAGCCATTGGAGCCCGAGAGGATGAGCCGGCCGGGGCCGTCCTTGGCGAGGCCCGTGGTTGGGAGTTCAGCGTAGGTGCCGTTCACGATCCGGCCGCCCACGGTGAGGTTGCCGGCGTTCACGGTCACGGTGCGGACGCTGCCCGCCCAGGTGCCCAGGGAGACCGTGCCCGTGCCGAGGTTCAGGTCTTGCGTGCCGCCGAAGGAAAAGTCGCTGTTCCACTCGTGGAGGTTGTTGGTGGCGATCGTGATCGCACCGGCCGACGTGTTGTCGAGGACGATCATCTGGCCCCCGATGCGGAACGTGCCCGACCCGAGGGCATAGGCGTTGTTGAGGTTGATGCCCCGGGTGAGGATCGACGTGCCCCCGGAGTGGCTGTTGCTGCCCGAGAGCGTCCAAGCGCCGTCCCGGAAGCCTTGCGATATATGATTGACCTGGCCGAAGGTGATCCAGCCGCCGGGGGCCGACTCCCGAATCGGCGCGTTGATGGTCATGGTAGCGCCGAACGTATTGATCCAAACCAGTTCGCCCGACGAGCCGATCCGCAGAGCCCCTGGGCCGCTGGCGTCCACGGTCCATGGCCAGTTGTAAGCGCTCGGTTGAAACGCATTGAGCGTGAGGGTGAACTCACCCAGGTCCAGGGGCGCCGGGCTGTTCCCAACGTTCCAATACAAGGCGTTGGCCGAACGGTTTGCCGTCAGCGGCGTCTGGTAGTTGCCGACGTTGTAATTGGCCTCTCCCGAGGTGGGCAACTGATTAATCTGGCTGACACCATTGGTGGAAGCCCCCGCCAACGCCCCGCCGCTGACCGTCGTAGCACCATTCGCCCACGGCAGGATTCCGCCAACAAGATCGGCCGACGTGATGCCGGACATGGAGAGCTCGTTGATGATGCCTTCGCCGCGGCGTCGATCCAACGCTCCGGCGTTCGCAAGCCCGGCTTGAAAGGCCCCAGACGAAGCGCCGCCCAGGAAGCGAAACGTGCCCGAAGGGTTGAGCCAGGTGTTGTTAAACAACCCGCCCACGCTCTGGAAAACGCCGACGTTGGTAAAGGAACCGCTCACAGTCATGTGCGTTCCGGAGTTTTGCACCGTCAACGTGCCCAGCGTGCTCGACGTCGCGAGTGCAAACGAGCCGTTCGTGTTCCTCGCGCCGGTGAACCAGAGGTTCAAGGCAGCGCCGGCGGTGCCGGTGGTGAAGACAGGTGAGCCCGCCACGGTCGTGGTCGGACCGATGAACCGCGTCTGCCCGGCGCCCGTGCCGGACCCGGGGCCGTTGT
>JBJTHX010000169.1:0-3582 GCA_046094745.1 Planctomycetia bacterium | reverse complement strand
GCGTGGGCGTATAGCCGTTCTTGCCGGCGTCGATGGCCGCTTTGGCCGCCTCCCGCGCGGCCGGCGGCATCGGGAAGTCGGGCTGGCCGATCGACAGGTTGATCGGGTCGTCGAGTTTCGCCGCCAGGTCGAAGACCTTGCGAATGCCCGACGAGTCGAACGCCCCCGCCCGCCGCGAGACGGGCGGCCGGGCGGCACCGGCGGCCCGACGGTCGCCTTCGGTCATGGTTCAGCCGGCGTCCGGAAAGAGGTCGGCGAGCCGCTTCGCCAGGGCGTCGCCACGGGCGTTGAGCGTGATCACGTTGCCGTCCCGGCCGATGAGGATCAACTGCGGGATACCGCTGATGCCGTACTTGGTGGCCAGCGGGTGCCGCCAGCCGGCACCGCCGGACTTTTCGAACAGGATCGGCCAGGGGAGCTTCTTGTCGGCCACGAACTCCTCGAGGGCCTGCTTGTCCTCGTCGAGGCTGATGCCCACGACCTCGAAGCCCTTGGCGTGGTACTTCTCGTACTGGGCGAGGATGTTGGGCAGCTCGGCGATGCACGGGCCGCACCAGGTGGCCCAGAAGTCGACGAGCACCACCTTGCCGGCGAGCGTGTTCTGGTCGAAGGCCGAGCCATCGAGCAGGCTGCCCGCGATCTCCATCGGCTTGCCCGGCAGCGACAGCCGGCGGAGCGTGCCGGCCATGCTCTCGGACATCTCCCGAATCTGGGCGTTGCCGCTCTTGGCGAACAGCGGGGAGAAGAGTTTGTACGCCTCGGCGGCGTTCGCCTCGCCCCCTTCCGCGTGCTCGAGCGCGCCGGCGAACTGCAGGCAGAGCATCGCCGTCTCGGCGTCGTCGGGGTCGGCGGCGAGGAGTTCGGCCGACCGCCGGACGAGTCCCGGCACCGCGTCGAGTTGTCCCGCCGACAGCGCCGTGCGGGCCTCGGCCACGATCACGCACCGTTTGGCCTCGCGGGCCAGCGCCGCATCGGGGCTGTCGACGAGCTTGGCGGCATAGGTCGCCAGATCGGCCTCCGCCCGCTCGCTCCCCATCTGGCCGAGCATCATCAGGCTCTCGAGCTTCATGCGGGCCGCCCGCGGATAGGCCGGATCACCCGGCTTGACCTGGGCGAGAATCCGCTCGGCGGCCTGCACCGAGGCGTTGGCCACCCGCTCGAAGTGGGCGAGCATCTGCTCGCGGGTCCTGGGCTTCACCTCCGGGTTCTTGAGCTGCTCGACGTACTCGAACAACTCGTCGGGCGTGCCCTCCGGCACGACGTCGGCGGCAGCCGTGGCCGCCGGCGCGGCGGCCGATTCGGGGGCGACGGCCGCGCCACCGAGGACGACGGCGGCGAGGAGCCAGCCGGCTCCGGTCAGCCAGGCGAGGGGTGCGACGGGGTGGCGAGCGGGCATGGCCGAATCTCCGGAGGTGCCGGGCGACGGACCGCACCGGGTGACCGGATGGTACCCCGGTCACCGCGGCCGCCGCAACGCCGCCGCCGACGGCGGCTCGCGTCGGCCCGGACCGCTCACTGCACGAGCGTCCGAAAGCGGACGAACCCGCTCTCGCCGGGCCGCAGCGTGGCCTTGATCGTCCAGCGGAGCACGTCCGCGCCGTCGGCGGCCTGCTCCGTCGAGAAGTCCGCCGGCAGGCTGGAGGCGGCCGATTGCGGCACCAGCCGCAGGCGGTCGGGCAGGGCGTCGACCAGCACCACGTCGGTGAGCGGCCGGTCGCCCGAGTTGAGCACGAAGATCGTGAAGTCGAGTTCCTCGCCGGTCCGCGCGGTGTCGCTGCCGGCCCGCTTGCAGAGCGTCAGTTCCGCCCGGCCGGGCTCCTCGAAGCGAAGCGTGGCGGTGCCGTCGGCGACCGACACGGTCTGCGCGGTCCGCCCCGCCACGAGCACGTTCGCACCCTTGACGCAGGTCCAGGCGATGGGCACATCGAACCCGATCTGCACGAGCGGCCGCTGCGCGCGGGCCGCGAGTTCCGGCTGGTCCAGGGCGAGACGCTCGACGGGCCCCACGACGCCGTCGTCCTCGTGCGGCAGGTCTCCCTGGTCCACCGCGAGCGGGCCGAGGTTCTCCTCAACCGCCACGCCCGGGAGTGCCTTGCGGGCGTTCTCGACCGCGACGTTCTGCGTGCTGCCCCAGACCGGCTGCCGCCGCGTCTGCTCGCCGAGCTGCGTGTCCGTGGCCAGGCCCCGGGGACCCGCGGGCACCGCGTCCTCGAGCGGCCGCACGACCTCGCGGACCGAACTGAACCGCGGCGCGTAGACGCAGGCGCAGTTTGACACGGCGACGTGCACGTTGGCGGTGTCCGGACCGTCGTCCGCGGCGCGGTACCGGGCGACCGTGTCGCCCGCGGTCAGGTTCGCGATCCCCTCGGCGCCGAAGGGCCGGGCCGGCGCACAGCCGTCGCCACCGTCGCAGACGAGGCACGGCGGCACGAGCGGCGGCGGGCGATCGCAGGGGATGCAGACCTGCGGCGGGCAGGCCGGGCCGCACTGGCCGTCGCCACAGCCGCCGGCGGGCGAACCGCCGAGGCGGGGCAGGGGAGGGCAGGGGGCCTCGAGCCCGGCCAAGCGGACGCCGCCGTCCGTGTCGGGCATTCGGGCCGACCGAATCTCGGCTTCCCAGCCACCGTCATGCGGCGGCGGGGCGGCCGTGTGGGAATCAGCCTGCGGAGCCGCCGGCATCGCGACCGCGCCACCGGCCAGGACGGCGGGCGACGGCAGCGAACGGCAGGAGGCCAGGATCACGGCGCCGATCGCGATCGCGAGCAGGCGCATCCAGCGGAGCGGTCGGTCGGCGGGGGCCGCGGCTGTCATGGACCGATACCCGGCCGGGGAATCCGATTGCCGATCACGACTTCCGCGACCGGGTCGCCAAGCGTGCGGGCGACCTCCAGCGGATCGTCGCCAGGCACCACGTCGAACCAGCTCGCAGGCACGACGTCGCGGCCCCCGCTCTCGCAGGCGGCGTAGACGATCCGGCGCACGTGGCCGCCGGCGAGCGCCGTGGCGAGATCGTCGGCGTCGATCGCGATCTCCACCGGAAACCGCCAGGCCATCCCCGGCGGCGTGACGAGCTTCGCGAGGACGCGGATCGAGGGATACAGTTCCTCCCCCGCGCGGCCGGGAATCCCGCTGATCCGCAGGCGATAGGCCCGGCCCACGACGAGGCCGCGCCGCAGCGGCGTCGCCTGCGGCGGCCCCCAGCCCTCGGCCGTTTCGATGGCGATCCGCGCGCCCTCGGGCCCGCGGATCTCCACCGGCTGCACGGCGCCGGGGAGGAACGATTCCGGACAGGGACCGGGCTGCGGCCGCCACAGGGCGCCAATCGCTCCCGGTCCTGTGTAGTCGGCGATGTTGTCCGCCGCATTCGACTCGACGGTCGCGTGGGAAAGACCCACGACGGCCGTCAGGACGAACACGGCGGTCGCCGGCAGCCAGTGGCCGGTCCGCAGCACGGTCCCTGTCCGGAAAGGTTCGGTCACGCTCCTTCTGTCTGAGTGCCGCATCCGCGGGCCTGGCTCACGGGCGCTGGTGCGGATGGCGAACATGGTCTCACGGTTCAGGAAGAGGATAAGGGGGGGGTCG
>JBJTHX010000168.1:0-3100 GCA_046094745.1 Planctomycetia bacterium | reverse complement strand
AGGTTGTTCAACCTGCGGCATGCGGGTGGTCACTTTGTGTGGCCACCGTGGAGCGGCTTGGAACGGCACCGGGTGCTGCCGAGCGCCGCGTGCGGATGGCGTCAGGCCCGGAGGGCCGGTTTGCCGTCGCCCGGCAGGGCGACCAAGCGAAGCGAGGCCAGGATGGCGAGCGCCGCGTGAAACTAGAAGATGCCGAGCTGGTCGCGTGCCGCCTCGGTCATGCGGTCGGGCGTCCACGGCGGGTCCATCACGATCCGCACCTCGACGACCGCCACGTCGGTACGTTGGCCGATGGCCCGCTTCGTGTCGGAGATGAGCTGCGGGCCGGCGGGGCAGGCCGGGCTCGTCATCGTCATGTCCACCGACACGTGGTGCTTGCCCGGCTCGTCGGCCGAGTCGCCGATCGTCACGCCGTAGACCAGGCCGAGATCGACGATGTTCACGAACAACTCGGGGTCCTTGACCTCCTTGAGGATCTCGCGGACGGAGTCCTCGCAGAGCGGCTGGCCCGAGACCGGCCACGCCGCCGTGGCGGCGGGCTCGGTAGCCGGAGCGGCGGCCGTGCCTGGGGACGCGGCACCGGCCGCGAGCGTGGTGGCCGGCGTCACGGGCAACGCGTGGGCCGCCGGGCCGGAACCGCCCGCAGTCGCCCGCAGTCGCACCCACACGCCGCCGTCCTCGACCTTCACCTCGTGGGCCCGTGTCGGCCGGACCGCCGGCATCGTGAGCGCGGCGCCGGTGCGGATGTCGAACTTCGCGCCGTGCCGCGGGCAGGCGATCGTGTGGTTTCGCAACTCACCGTCGGCGAGCGGCCCGCCGTCGTGCGTGCAGACGTCGTCGATCGCGTGCCAGGCGCCGTCCACGTGGAAGAGCGCCACCATGTCGGCCCCGACCTCGACGAGCGTCTTACCCGGATCGGGCACCTCGGCCACGTCGCAGACCCGCGTGAAGTCACTCATGAAACGTTCCGGGGGCGGGGCAGGGGGCCGCGTCACGAGACGCGGTGGATCCGCCGGCCGATCGCCCGGGCGAGCGCCTCGCGGACGGGCGGGATCGTGATCCGGTCGAAGACCTGCTGAAAGAAGCCGGCCACGACCAGCCGGGCGGCCTCGTCGGCGGTGAGCCCGCGGGACTGGGCGTAGAAGATCTGGTCGGCGTCCACGCGGCCGCTCGTCGAGCCGTGGGTGCAGCGGACGTCGTCGGCCTCGATCTCGAGTCCGGGGATCGAGTCGGCCCGGGCCTCGTTCGAAAGCATGAGGCTGTCGTTGCGCTGGTAGCCGTCGGTCTTCTGCGCGTCCTTGTCGACCTTGATCATGCCCCGCCATACGACACGGCTACGATCCTGGAGGGCGCCCTTGTAGAGCAGGTCGCTCCGGCACGCCGGCGACTCGTGGTGCTGGAGCGTGTTGTAGACGAGCTGCTGCCGGCCCTCGGTGAACATCACGCCGTTCACCTGCGCCTCGGCATTGCGGCCCGCGAGCGCCACGTCCTGGGCCACCTGCGAAAGCCGGCTGCCGAGGGCCCCGAGCGTCCACTGCAGCCGGCCGCCCGCGTGCACGACCGCCTTCTGCCGGGCGAAGTGCCAGACGCCGGTGTTCCAGTTCTGCAGGTTCACCATCCGCAGGAAGGCGCCCGCACCGACGACGATCTCGGTGCCCCCGCAGTGCAGGCCGCCGGCCGAGCCGGCGTCGCCGCCGCCCGCCGTCTCGGTGAGCACGGTGGCCTCCGCGCCCTCGTCGAGGACCACGAGCACGTGCGAGGTGTCCACGCCGCCGGCGGTGATGCCCGCCACCACGTGGAGCGGATCCTCGATCCGCACGCCCCGCGGCACGAAGAGGACGGCACTTGCCGCGTGGAAGGCCGCGTGGGCGGCAGCGAACCAGTCGCAGTGCGGATCGATCACGGAGAACCAGTGCGGCCGGAACGCGTCGGGCCGCTCGGCGAGCAGCCGCTCGGCCGAGCCGAACACGACGCCCCGCTTGGCGAGCTCGGTGTCGAGTTCCTCGCGGACGACGTGGCCGTCGAGCGCGGCGAGGCGGCCGGCGAGCCGGGCCGCACTCCGCGGGGCACTCGCCGTCTCGGAGACGTCCGCGGCGACCTCGCCGGACAGGATCGCCGCCGCGAGCAGCCCCTCGGGCTCCGCCACGCCGGCGGCAGGTGCGGGCCGCGGCCCCCAGCCCTTCGGCTTGAACAGCCGCAGGTCGGTCCGCATCCAGTTTTCGTCGCGGCGGTCGGGCAGGCCGAGGATCTCGAGCCGCTCCAGCGCGGCGCGGCGGGCCGCCACCACCCACTCGGGCTGCGACGACGCCGCGACGAGCCGCTCCAGGGCGGCGCGGTCGAAGGCGGATGCGGCGGGGGACGCGGGGGCCGTGGCCGAGGTCATGGCGATCAGCCCACCGAGCCTTCCATCTGCAGCTGGATGAGCTTGTTCATCTCGACGGCGTATTCCATCGGCAGCTCCTTGACGAGCGGCTCGATGAACCCGCCCACGATCATGGTGCTCGCCTCGGCCTCGGTGAGCCCGCGGCTCATCAGGTAGAAGAGCTGCTCCTCGCCGATCTTCGACACGCTCGCCTCGTGGCCGATGGAGACGTCCTGCTCCTCGATCTCGATGTAGGGGTAGGTGTCGCTGCGGCTCTTGTCGTCGAGGATCAGGGCGTCGCAGACCACGCTCGACTTGCTCTTCTTGGCCCCCGGCTCGACCTTCACGAGGCCGCGGTAGCTGGCCCGCCCCCCGTTCTTCGAGATGCTCTTCGACACGATGCGGCCGCTGGTGTGCGGGGCGGCGTGGACGATCTTGGCGCCGGCGTCCTGGTGCTGTCCGGACGAGGCGAAGGCGATCGAGAGAATCTCGCCGCGGGCGCCCGGCTCCATGAGGTAGACGGCCGGATACTTCATGGTCAGCTGGCTGCCGAGGTTGCCGTCGATCCACTCCATGAGGGCCCCCTCGTAGGCCATGGCCCGCTTCGTCACGAGGTTGTAGATGTTGTTGGCCCAGTTCTGGATCGTCGTGTAGCGGCAGCGGCCGCCCCGCTTGACGACGATCTCGACCACGGCGGAGTGGAGGCTCTCGGTGGAGTACATCGGGGCGGTGCAGCCC
>JBJTHX010000167.1:0-7943 GCA_046094745.1 Planctomycetia bacterium | reverse complement strand
TGGCGGCCGTGGGCGATGTCCGGCGTCGCCTGCGCGAGAAACGCGACGGCCTTCGCGAAGCCGGGGTTCAGGGCGGCGTAGCAACGCCACTGGGGGAGGGCGTCGAGGATCATGCGGGAACTCCTGGTGGGAGCGGATCATACGGCGGGCGGGGGGTGGCGGTCATGCCCGAACCAGCGGCCGTTTGCCGCGCGTCGTTCACCAGACTATTCTCCGCGGTCCGGGGCTCGATGCCGTTGCGGGCCCCGGTGTGCGACCACGATGGTCCGCTCATGCAACCAGCGTGGTACTCCAACAAGTCACCCCGGCTCGTGAGCCAGGAAGAAAGGCCCGTCATGACATTCCGGCACTCGTTCCGCCACCTCCGCGGCGCAGAGCGGCGTCAGGCTCCGCGGCGCCGCAAGCCGGGGTTCCAGCCGCGGCTCGAGCCGTTGGAAGTGCGGGCGGTGTTCTCGTCGGCGGACGGCAACGGGCCCGTGCTGACCTCCATCACGAGCGTGCCTGGCAGCAGGTCGCTCGTCCTGACGTTCGATGGGCCGTTGCTCTCGAGCACCGCGACCGACCTAGCGAACTATCGCCTCACCGCGCCCAGTGGCGTGAACCCGGCACTGGTGACATCCAGCGGCCCCGCGGTGAGGATCACCGCCGCGCACTACGGCGACGGGGCGCCGACCTCCTCGCAGGTCACGCTGACGCTCGCGCGACCGCTGCGGCCCGGCACCTTCTACCGCATCTTCATCAACGGAGAGTCGCCCATCACCAACGGCAACCCGGCCTCGAACCCCCTGGCCGGCCCGGGCAATCCGAGCAACGGGGTGACGTTCGACGGCGACAACGACAACACGGCCGGCGGCAACTTCTACGGCTTGTTCGCCGTGGGCCGGGAACTGACCTTCACCGATTCCAGCGGCGATCGGGTCGGCTTGGCGGCGGCCGGAGGCAGCGGGCTCAACGTGTGGCGTGAACTCAACGGAGACATCGATCAGATCACCGTGCTGCCGGGTGCGACCGCCCTGTATGGTTCGGTGGTCGCGGGCAGGGACAGCACCGGCACGGTCCCCGTCGGTGCGGTGACCATCCCCGTTCCGACGCCCCTGGTGCTCAACGGTGCGGCGAACAACCTGCCGGCCGCGTTCGTCATCGTGCCGCCGGGCGGGCTGCCCGCCCCGCCGCCAGCGCCCACGGCCACGTCGCCGACTCCGGTGGTCGCGACCAGTGCGAACCTTCCCTTTACGCTGAACATCGCGCCGGTCAACGCCCCCGGCATCTCGCTCCTGCCCGGGATCCAGTCCGGCGTCTACGCCCACACGGCTCCCACGGCGGCCTATCCGAGCGGCCTGTGGATCGTGTTCGGGGGGCGGACCAACGGACTGCACGACTTCTCCCCCAGTGGCGAGCAGAGCTTTCCGCCGAGTTTTCAGAACGGCGTCATCTCCGTCATCAATCCGGTCAACTGGCAGGTCTGGTCACGGCCCTGGAGCCAGACCACCGTGCCCGCCTCCATCGCCAGCCCGCTGAGTTCCACCAACCAGGCGTCCTATGCGGATGGAGACACGCTGTACGTGGCCGGCGGCTACTCCATGCCCGACACGGTGAGTTTCGTCGGCGACGTCACCGCGTCGAGCCGGGAGATCACCGTCACGAGCGGCCTGGAGAGACTCGCCGTCGGGCGGACCGTGTCGGGCGTCCTGCCGTTTCCATCGGGGCAGTCGCTATTCCTGCCGGGGACGACGATCACCGCCATCGACGGCAACACGGTGACGGTGAGCGTTGCCGCCGTGGGGACCGCCACCGGTGTTTCCCTGGCCGCCTTCAACCGGACCTTCACGACCTACGACACGTTGACCGCCCTCAGCATCAAGGGGCTGGCCCAGGCGGTCATCGAGGGCGGCGACGTGGCCCGGCTGGCCAGGATCCGGCAGATGTCCGACCCGCGGTTCGCGGTGGCCGGCGGCGACATGGCGGCATTGAACGGCCGGACCTACCTCGCCTTCGGTCACAACTTCCAGGGCGGCTACAACGGCGTGACGGCCAGTATCAGCCAGGTCTACTCCAGCGAGATCCGCAGTTTCCGCATCGTCGACGACGGCCGCAGGCTGGCCATCGCCGGCTACCGGGCGCTGCGGGATGCGGTGAACTTCCGGCGTCGCGATGGCGATCTCGTGCGGTTCATCGCCCGTTCCGGGCAGGCGGAACTGGCCTATCTGGGCGGCGTCTTCACGCCCGGCAGCAGCGGCACCGGGTATCGTGCGCCGATCCTGATCGGGCGTGATGGCAGCGCCCGCGTCGATGCGGCCTACCAGCAGTTCTTCAGCCAGTACACCACGGCGAACATCCCGCTGTACGACCCGCGCAGCCGTTCCATGTACGACGTCCGCATGGGCGGCATCAGCCTGTTCAGCTACGCCGACGGGCAGCTCACCGAAGACGCAGGCCTGCCGTGGGTCGACGACGTGACGACGCTCGTCCGGGCGGGCAACGGGTCGTTCCAGGAGTACATCATGCCGCCCATCCCGGCCGTGACGCCGGGCAGCACCGGCAACTACGGCGCGAACGCGGCCTTCTTCATCAACCAGGCGGTGCCCGCCTCCTCCAACGGCGTCGTGGCGCTCGACAGGCTGCGCGGCCCGACGGTGGTCGGCTACATGTTCGGCGGGATCTATTCGACCGTGTCCAACACGTCGGGCAACACCTTCCGGGCGACCGGCGCCTCGAACCAGGTGTTTCAGATCACGCTGACGCCGACCTGAGTCGCGGCACCGCGCCGACGGACCCCGGCTCACGCCAGTTCAAGCAGCGACCGCACGCTCGCGAGGAGGTTGTGCGGGTCGGCGAGCGTCTCGGCCCGCAGCGGCACGACGACGGTCTTCTGGTCCACGATCCGCACCGTGCGGCCCTTCTTCGCCGCCGCGTCACGCAGCCGCTCCATCGCGCGGCGGTCGTGGTGGCCGATCATCACCATCTCCGGATGCCGGGTGATCGAGTCGATGGCGAGGTCGAGGGCCCGGCAGCGGAGCCGGGCGAAGTCGAGCAGGCGGCGGGCCTCGTCGGGCGGCGGGCCGAAGCGGTCGGCCAGTTCGGCGGCGAGGTCGTCGACCTGGCCGGCCGCCGTGGCCCGCGAGAGGCGGCGGTAGACGTCGATCTTCGTGCGGAAGTCGGGGATGTAGTCCCGCGGCAGCCAGGCCGCGCCCGGGAGGTCGATGTTCACCGGCGGCGGCTCGGCCGGCGGCATCTTCTTCATGCCGCGGACGGCCTGCTCCAGGAGCCGGCAGTAGAGCTCGTAGCCGACGGTGGCGATGTGGCCGCTCTGCTGCGTGCCGAGGAGGTTCCCCGCGCCGCGAATCTCGAGGTCGCGCATGGCCAGCGAGAACCCCGCCCCCATGCTGGAAAACTCCTGGATCGCGCGGAGCCGCTTGGCCGCGGTCTGCGTCAGCCGGGCCGTCTCGTCGACGAGCAGGTAGCACCAGGCCCGGTGGTGAGAGCGGCCCACGCGGCCGCGCAACTGGTGCAGGTCGGCCAGGCCGTAGCCGTCGGCCTCGTCGATGAAGATCGTGTTGGCGCGGGGGATGTCGAGGCCGCTCTCGATGATCGTCGTGGCCAGGAGGATGTCGGTCTTGCCCTGCACGAAGCCGAGCATCACCTCCTCCAGTTCCGTTTCTGAAAGCCGGCCGTGGGCGATCCCGATCGTGGCCTCGGGCACGATGCCCTGGATGCGGCTCGCCACCTTGTGGATGTCGAGGATCCGATTGTGGACGAAGAACACCTGCCCGCCGCGGGCCAGTTCCCGTTCGATCGCGGCCCGGACGAGGCTCTCGTCCCAGCGGCAGACCTTCGTCTCCACGGCGATCCGTGTGGCCGGCGGCGTGGTCAGGTTCGAGATGTCGCGGATGCCCAGGAGCGACATGTGGAGCGTCCGCGGGATCGGCGTGGCGGTCATCGTGAGCACGTCCACACTCGCCCGCAGGGCCTTGAGCCGCTCCTTCACGTCGACGCCGAACCGCTGCTCCTCGTCGACAATCACGAGCCCCAAGTTCGCGAAGTGGATGTCGGTCTGGGCGAGCCGGTGGGTGCCGATGACGATGTCGACGGCCTTCCGGGCCAGGCCCTCGAGCGTGTCCCGCTCCTCGGCCGTGGCGGTGAGCCGCGAGAGCGAGCGGATCGTACAGGGAAACTCGGCGAACCGGGCGGTGAACGTGCGGCGGTGCTGCTCGGCGAGCACCGTCGTGGGCACGAGCACCGCCACCTGGAAGCCCGCCTCGACGGCCTTGAAGGCGGCCCGCATGGCGAGTTCCGTCTTGCCGAAGCCGACGTCGCCGCACAAGAGCCGGTCCATCGGCCGCGGTCGCTCGAGGTCGGCGCGGATCGCCTCCATGGCCGTCAGCTGGTCGGGCGTCTCGTCGAAGGGGAACGACTCCTCGAACTGCCGCTGCCAGGGCGTGTCGGCCGGGAGGGCGATGCCGGGGCGGCTGGCCCGCGTGGCCTGGAGGCGGATCATGGCGGCGGCCATGTCGGCCACGGCCTGCTGCACCGCCCGCTTCTGCTTCTCCCAGGTCGTGCCGCCGATCTTGGCGAGCTTCGGGGCGAGTTTCGTGCCCCCCACGTACTTCTGCACCAGCTCGATGCACGAGGCCGGCACGTAGATCCGCGTGCTCTCGGCGAACTCGATCTCCAGGAACTCCTCGGTGCGGCCGTGCTTCTCCAGGAGCTTGAGCCCCCGGTAGCGGCCGATGCCGTGCGAGACGTGGACGACGTAGTCCCCCTCGTGGAGGTCGAGGAACGTGTCGATCGCGCGGGCGAGCCGCTGGCGGACGGGCCGGGCCACGGCGTCCTCGCGGTTGAACAGCTCGGCGCTCGACACGAGCACGAGCTTCTCCGGCACCAGCCGAAACCCGCCCGAGAGCCGGCCGCGGGCGAAGTGCAGCCGGCCGGAGCGGGCCGGGGCCGAGTCGGCGAGCAGTTCGCCGAGCCGCCGCTCCTCGGCCTCCGCCGGGCAGACCACCCACACCTCCTGCTCCCGGCCGACCGTTTCGAGTTCCTCCCGGACGCGGTCGAGCACGCCGGTGAACCGCTCGACGCTCTCCGCCGCGAGCGTGGTGGTGGCGTCGAGGCTCGCCGGCGCGATGGCGCACAGGGCCAGTGACGGCAACCGGGCGAGGCGGGTGAAGACGTCGTCCGGGTCGAAGAGGCCGGCGGCGGTGCCCAGCCGCTCGTGCATCCGCCGCGCCTCCTCGGCGAGTTCGCCCGGCTCCACGAGCGCCACCCGTGCCGTCGGGGGCAGCAGGTCGACGAGGTGGGTGCGGCGGCCGCGGGCGGCGTCGCCGGCGAGCGCCGTCAGGTCGATGGCGGGCAGGTCGGCCACGCTCCGCTGCGAGACGAGGTCGAACGACCGCAGCCCCTCGATCTCGTCGCCATAGAGCTCCATGCGGACGGGCCGGTCCCAGTCGGCCGCGAACAGGTCGATGATCCCGCCGCGGCGGGCGAACTGGCCCGGCTCCTCGATGGCGTCGGCCGCCTGCCAGCCGCGCGTGGCGAGCCACTCGGCGAGTTCCTCGGGGTCCACGCGGCCGCCCACGGCGAGCCGGCGCGTGCCGGCCTCGATCTCCCGCGGGTCGGGGAGCGGGGCGAGCAGGGCCTGGATGCTCGCGACGACGAGCCGCGGCGGGTCGGCGTCGGGCCGGGTGAGCCGCTTCACGACGGCCAGCCGCTCGGCCGCGGCCGGATCGGCGGCGCGGGTCTCGGCATCGTGGCCGCCGAGGTCCTCCACGGCCGGCAGGAGCGTGGCGGCCGTGCCGAAGACCGCCAGGTCGTCGACGAACGCCTCGGCCTCGGCGGCGTGTGGCAGGACGACGGCGAGCAGATCGGACGGGAACTTCCGCGCCACGGCCGCCGCAGCCAGCGCGCAGGCTGCTCCCCAGGTTCCGCCGATCGTCCCGCCGTGTCCCGCATGGAGACTGGCCAGGACCTCGGCGAACCCGCCGTGCCGCTCGAGTGTGTCGGCGAGGCGGGCGAGCCGCCCGACCTCCCGTGGGGTTCGCCTTGCCAACGCGACGCAGTATACGGGATCGCCCCGCTCACCACTCGGCGAAGCTGCCGTCGGCGTGCCGCCAGACGGGGTTTCGCCAGCGGTGGCCAACGGCCGCCCGCTCGCGCACGTATTCCTCGTTCACCTCGATGCCCAGGCCGGGGCCGGAGGGGATCGCCACGAAGCCGTCGGCGTAGGCGAAGACCTCCGGGTTGCGGAGGTAATCGAGCAGGTCGTTGCCCTGGTTGTAGTGGATGCCGAGGCTCTGCTCCTGGATGAAGGCGTTGTGGCAGACGGCGTCGAGCTGCAGGCTCACCGCCAGGGCGATCGGTCCCAGCGGGCAATGCAGCGCGATCGCCACGTCGTAGGCCTCGGCCATGCTGGCGATCTTCCGTGTCTCCGTGATGCCGCCGGAATGCGACACGTCGGGCTGGAGGATGTCGACGTGGCCGGCCTCGAGGATCGCCCGCACGTCCCATCGCGAGTAGAGCCGCTCGCCCAGCGCGAGGGGCGTGCTCGTGAGGCGGGCGATCTCGGCGAGGGCCGAGGCGTGTTCGCTGAGCACGGGCTCCTCGATGAACATCAGCCGGTAGGGCTCGAGGGCCCTGACGAGCACCTTTGCCATCGCCCGGTGAACGCGGCCGTGGAAGTCGACGCCGATCCCGAAATCGGTCCCGACCGCCTCGCGGATCGCCGCCACGTTGGCGACCACGCGGTCGACCTTGGCGTTGGTGTCGACGTACTGCAATTCCCCGCAGGCGTTCATCTTGATGGCCGTGAAGCCGCGGGCCGCCCGCTCCCGCGCCTGGGCCGCCGTCTCGTCGGGCCGGTCGCCGCCGACCCATGAGTAGACGCGGATCCGATCCCGCACCCGCCCGCCGAGCAGTTCGTGGACCGGCACGCCGAGCGCCTTGCCCTTGATGTCCCACAGGGCCTGGTCGATGCCGGCCAGCGCGCTCATGTGGATCGGGCCGCCGCGGTAGAACCCGCCGCGGTACAGCACCGTCCAGTGGTCCTCGATCAGCCGCGGGTCCTTGCCCACGAGGTAGTCGGCGAACTCGTCGACGGCGGCGGCGACGGTGTGCGCCCGGCCCTCGACGACGGGCTCGCCCCAGCCAGCGATGCCCGCGTCGGTCTCCACCTTGAGGAAGCACCACCGCGGCGGCACGATGAACGTGGTGAGTTTCGTGATCTTCACGGTCCGGTTCCTGGTGGTGCGCCGCGGCCGGTCGGTTGACGCGGCCGGGGCCGGCAGGCCACCATGCTACCGATGCGGTGGTTCGGGCAAAAGCACGTCGACGTTCGAGGCGCACCGCCCACCGTGGTGACTCCCGCGGCGGCCCGAGGCCTGCCCGCCCTCGCGGCGCTCGTCGCCGCACAGGTGGCTGGCATCGCCGTCATTGCCGAGGACCGCACCATGCCGAGCACCGCGATCGAGAAGGACCGCTTCGGCGTCACCGTCGACGGCACGGCCGTCGATCGCTACACGCTGCGGAACGCCCGCGGCACGACCGTGCGGCTGATCACGTTCGGGGCCACGGTGACCGAGCTCCGCGTGCCCGATCGGGACGGCACCCTGGCTGACGTCGTCCTCGGCTTCGACGACCTCGCCCTCTACGAGCGGTCGCGAACCTACTTCGGCTGCACGGTCGGTCGGGTCGCGTTCCGGATCGACGAGGGCCGGTTCACGCTCGACGGCCGGCCGCACCATCTGACGATCAACGCCCCACCGCACCACCTGCACGGCGGCACGAAGGGCCTGAGCAAGATCGTGTGGCGGGCGGAGCCGCTCGAGACCGCCGCCGGCCCGGCCGTGCGGTTCTCCTGCACGAGCCCAGACGGCGACCAGGGCTACCCCGGCAGGCTCGAGGTGGCCGTGACCTACACGCTGACCGCGGCCGACGAGCTGCGGATCGAGTAC
>JBJTHX010000166.1:0-5002 GCA_046094745.1 Planctomycetia bacterium | reverse complement strand
GATCCGCTCCAGCACGCCCTGCAGCAGCACGGCGGCCACACCCGCGGTGCCGAGCAGCAGGCCGAGCGTGCCGAGCGCCTGGAAGCCGGCGAGGAACGTGTTCTGCACCGCCATCAGGCTCCACAGCCGGTCGAGCGTGGCCGTGAACGTCGCGCCCGCGTCGGCCCAGCACCGCTGGAGACCGGCCCGGGCGACGGCGCGGTCCGCGGGCGGCAGGGAGGCGTCGTCGACGAGCGCCATGCCGTAGCCCGACCGGCCGGGAAAGATCCGCTCGAACTCCCGCTCGGCCACGATCACCGCGCCCTGCAGGACGCCCGGCGCGAGCAGGCCGACGACCTCGCACGCCACCGGGCGGCCCGCGTCGTCCTCGATCGTGAAGGCCGCCCCGACGCCGCCGAGCTTGAGGGCCCACTGGGCCGTCGCCTGATCGACGATCGCGGGCACCGGCCCGCCGTCGGATCGGGCGAGCAGCGTCCAGGGGTTGGTGGTGCCGGCCCGCAGGGCCGCGTGGCCGGCGAAGGCGAACCCCCCGCGGGCGATGAAGGTCGGGCCCACGCCGAGGACGGTCGGCCGGCCCACGGCGTAGAGGTTCGTGCAACTCGCGTCGTCGCCGGCGCTCGACCGCAGCCGCTCGATCGTGCAACCGGCCACGGCCCGCTCCTCGGCGGCAGTGAGCCCGAGGGCGGCCCGCGCCTCCGGGTCGAGCGGATCGACGGACGTGGGCGTGCCGAACGCGGCGAGCGTGGCGAAGCCGCCGGTCGGGCCGCGGCGGTCGGCCGGGTCGGCGGGCGGCCGCACCGCGAACGACGAGACCGCCACGACGAGAAACTGGGCCACCGCCACGATCGCGGCCACGGCGAAACTGCGGCCGGCCGCGTGCGCGAGCCCGCGCCGGGCCAACTGCGCGAGCGACGCCAGCGGCCGCCGGGGCCGGGCGACGAGCCAGTGCCGCACGGCCGCGAGCAGCCCGGCAAGGGCGAGGAATCCGGCGGCGAAGAAGGCCGCGACGGCCTGGGCGGGCGCGGCGCGGCTGCCCGCGAAGGCCGTCGCCACCGCGAGCGCGAGAGCGAGCGTCGCGACGATGAGCGACCAGCCGCCGCGCGGCCGCAGCGGTGCGGCGGCCGCCGGGCCCTTGAGCAGCCGCCACGGCGCGGCCCGTCCGGCACGGCCCGCCGACCAGGCGACGGCGGCGAGCGACACGGCCAGCGCCGCCAGGCCGCCCGGCACGCCGGCCAGCCACGACGGCGGCACCGCGAAGACGCGGGCCGAACCGGCCGCGACGTCGGCGTCCCATGCCCGCCCCAGCGCGACGAGCAGGCCCCGGGCCCACAGCGGGCCGACGAGCGTCCCGACCACGGCGCCCGCCGCGGCCGCGATCCCCGCCACGGCGAGCCACAGGGCCGCGAGCCGCCGCGGCGGCCAGCCCACGGCGGCGAGCATGCCGAGGTTGCGGCCGCGGGCGGCGACGAGCAGGTCGAAGAGCAGCCATTCGAGCAGCAGGCCCGCCGCGACGACGAAACTCGACAGCGCGAGGAACAGGCCGCCGACGGGGGTCGCTCCGCGGGCCGCCGCCAGGGCCGCGTCCCGCAGCGGCACGACCCGCATCCCGAGTTGATCGGGCGCCAGCCGCGCGGCCAGCTCGCTCCCGGCCCGGACCGGATCGACGGCGCCCGGCGGCACGTGCCAGGCCGTGGTCCGCCCGAACCGGCTGCCCGCGATCCGGCGGGCCGCCGCCAGCGCGATGAAGGCCTTCGGCGTCGTGCCGTGCTCCTTCCAGTAGCGGTCGTCCTCGTCGTGCGGGGGCGTCGTCCGCACCCTTTGTGCGTCGAACGGGAAGGGGGGATCCCAGTCGGCGATCGACTGCTCGTCGCTCACGCCCTCCACTTCGGGCACGAGATCCCGCGCCACCGCCGCCCCGCGCATCGCGGCGATCCCCGTGATGCGGAACGTCGCCTCCGCCTCCTCCACGCGGCCGTGGAGCGTCTCCGGCAGGAAGAACCGCACCGCGATCCGATCGCCCACCGCCACGGGACTCCCCTGGGCCGCGAGGTCGTCGGCCAGCCAGCGGTCGATGAGGATCTCGTCGGCGCCGGGCAGCGGCAGCGGCTGTCCCGCGTCGTCGACGAGCCCGCCCACGGGATGGTCCGTGGCATCGATCCCCAGGATGGTGGAGTAGGGGACCCGCGCCGCGGCCGGTTCGCCCGTGGCATCGAGCGGCCGCAGCTCGTTGGCCAAAAAGACGAGCGACGGCCGGCCGCCCGCGGGGCCGAGCACCTCCGCCGCCACCCGATCGACCTCCGGCGGCAGGATGAGCCGGCGGCTCGTGAGCCGGGGCACGGCGGAGCCGGCCGCGGGCTCGAGGGTCAGGCCCACGTCCGCCAGGCCGGGCCGCAGATGCGACCGCAGCCAGGCGGCGGCGGCCCGGCCGCCGACCGCGAACACGGCATTCACGGCGTCGTCGCGGTCGAGGATCGTGCGGGCCGTCTCCAGCGACGCGACCACCAGCGGCCGCGTCACCTGCGCGGGCCGGAGGGCGAACTGCCCGAGGCCGACCTCCGGCAGCACGGCCCCGACCTGGAGTCGCCGGCCCGTCGACTCCGCCGTCCGCCGGCCCAGCGGGCTGTCGGCCGGCACGCTCGAGGACCGCGGCAGCCGCAGCACGACCGCGTCGCCGGACCGGGCCCCGACCGCCCGCTCGAGCGGCTCGTTGACCAGCACGGCGCCGCGTGCCAACGGCGGCGGGGGCGGCTCGAAGCCGAGGGCGGCAGGATCGTCGCAGGCCAGCAGCGTGGCCGCGGCGGCGCGGCGGTCGCCTCCCGCGGCCTCGACCGTCACCTCCATCACGATCGCCGGCACGAGCCGGCCGGGCCCCGCCGGGTCTTCCCGGCCGCGGGCGGCGAGGTCCGCGACCAGGCCGGCCGTGAAAAAGTCGGTGCCCACGACGGCCGCGTCGATCCGGCCGAGCCGCTCGACGGCGAGCCGTCGCAGCCCGCGGGCGGTCGCGTCGCCGACGCCGAGCCCGCCGGTGATCGTGGCGGCCACGATCGCCGCGGCCGCGGCGAGGGCCGCCACCTGCGGCCACCAGGCCCGCACCAGCCGCACCGCCAAGCCGGGAAGCGAGCGGACGGCGGTTCGCGGCCCGGCCGGGCCGGCAGCGGTGCCGCGGTGGCTCATGGCCCGAGCCGCCCGTCGACGAGTTCCCGCACGGCGCCGACGCGGGCCGCCACGGCGCCGGAGTGCGTGACCACGACGAGCATGCGCCCCGCCTCGGCGGTGAGTTCGACGAGCAGCTCGGCGACCGCGGCGGCCGACCGCGAATCGAGCTGGCCGGTGGGCTCGTCGGCGAGCACCAGCCGCGGCGCGAGCACCAGCGCCCTGGCCACCGCCACCCGCTGCCGCTCGCCGCCGGACAGTTCCTCGGGCAGGTGGTGCACGCGGCCACCGAGCCCCACCCGATCGAGCAGCCGCTCGGCCCGGGCGGCCACGTCGGCCGTCACCCGCCCGCCCGCCAGCGCCGGCAGCACGACGTTGTCGAGCGCCGTGCAGCCGGGCAGCAGGTGATGCTCCTGGAACACGAAGCCGATCCGCCGGCTGCGAAACGCCGCCCGGCCCGCGGCGTCGGCCGCGAACGGCTCGACGCCGTCGAGCCGCACGCTTCCCGCCGTCGGCGTCTCGAGCCCGCCGACGATCGCCAGGAGCGTGCTCTTGCCGGATCCGCTCGGCCCCATGATCGCCAGCCGCCCGCCGGGCTCGACCGTGAACGACACGTCGGCGAGCACCCGCAGGCCGCCGTCCGCGGCCGGATAGGTCTTCGAGATGCGATCGACCTCGAGCACGCCGACTCCTCTGCCTGCTACCCCTGCGGGTGGAACGGCGCGAGCCGGGCGACGATGTCGGCGGGAATGGGAACCGCCTCCGGATTGCGACCCGCATGCAGGAGGCAGCGGACCGCGACCACGCGACCGTGCGCGACGGCCTGCCCGGCGTGCGTGAACGTGAAGCCGTAGGTCACGCTCGTGCGGCCGATCTTCTCGACGACGACCGCCACGTCGAGCTCGTCACCGAAGCGGACCGCGGCCGTGTAGTCGCAGGCCACCGAGACCCGGGGCCAGCTGGCGTCGATCCCGTCGGGGCCGCGGTCGATCACCCGCAGGCCCGCGGCCCGCAGCAATTCGTGCTCGGCCGACTCCATCCACAGGAAGAAGGCCGAGAAGTGGACGATGCCCGCCGCGTCGGTGTCGCGGAACTCGACTCGGCGGCGGGTGGTGAACGCAGCCATCGGGCCTCGCTGGGGCGCGGCGGAGACGCCTCGGCCGGCCCGGTCACTCGCCGACGTAGGGCAGGAGCGCCATGAACCGGGCCCGCTTGATGGCCCGGGTGACGGCGTGCTGGCTGGCCGCGGTGCAGCCGCTCTTGCGGCGACCGATGATCTTCGCCTGCCGGTTCACGAGTTTGCCGAGCAGTTCGAGGTCCTTGTAGTCGACGTACATCGGGCGGGGACGGGCACCGTCGATGAAGATCGGATCCCGCCGCTTCACCTTGGTGCGGGGCTTGGCCTTCTTGCGGGCGGTCTTCGCACCCTTCGACTTCGGTCCTGCGAAACTCATCGGAAAACGCCGTGAACTTTCTAAGGTCTGCTGGGGGAGGGAAACATCGGAACATCGATACCGCATGCTCGCGGGAGCCGGGCGACGTGCGACCGGCTCCCGCGATGCGATGCGAAACTGCGGAAGGGGGACTAGTAGCGGTCGCCGCCGCCACCCGGACGGGGCGTGCGCTCACGGGCCTCGTTGACCGTCAGGGCACGACCGTTGATCTCCTGGCCGTTGAGGGCCGAGATCGCAGCCTGCAGACCCTCGTCGGTCTCCATTTCCACGAATCCAAAACCGCGTGAACGTCCGGTCTCGAGATCGGAGATCACTTAGTCACTGCGAACGGCGCCGTGAGGGGAGAACATAGCCTCGAGATCGGCGGACGTGGTGGACCATGGGAGGTTCCCCAC
>JBJTHX010000165.1:0-4370 GCA_046094745.1 Planctomycetia bacterium | reverse complement strand
ATCTGGGCTACCGCGACCTGTCGGACGCGCGGTCGCGGGCCCGCACCTCGAGGAGCCGCGCCACGGCCGCGAGCGTCTCGGCCTGCCCGACCGCCCACGACCGCTCCGCGAAGTCGATGGCCGCCTCCGCCCGGCTCCGCGGGCTCCAGTGCCGCGGCCAGAGCCGCTCGTAGGCCGCGAACTCGAAGGCCAGCCGGGGATGGCCGGCCGCGATCATGTCGTGGTGCACCTCCCGCGACGCGTCGCCGACGTGGCAGGGGATGCAGGTGCGCACCCGCGACCGCGCGTCCGACAGGTCGCGGTAGCCCAGATCCGCGCGGGCCTCGTGGTCGAGCTGCTTCCACTCGGGCAGGTGATGGACCGCGACCCAGCGCGTGGCGTCGCCGTGGCACGACCCGCACGCCACGCCGTCGGCGAGCGCCGCCGGCGGCAGCGGCGCCCCCCACGACGCCTGCGTCGAGTGGCAGGCGAGGCACTGCTCCGCCCGATGCGGCTCCCCGATGCCGAGGACCGCCGCCATGTTCCGCGATCGTGGTTCGTGGAGCGTGGCGTAGGCCCGGGCGTGCGGGTCGCGTTCCGCCCACAGCGTCGCGGCGAACGACTGCACGTCGTGGTTGCCCGCCGCCGGCCCGCCGTGGCAACTCGCCGTCGCGCAGCCGCCGGCACCGATGGCCATGATGGCGCTGACACGCGCTTTCTGTGGGGGAAGCGCAGGGGTCGCCATGCAGCCGCCGTGATGCGTGTCGCGATAGGGTGGCAGGACCTCCGCGGCCGGCTCCGGGGCGGGAAGCGGCTCGGCGGCGGGGGCCGACGAAAGAAGGATGCCCAGCGCCGCGGTGAGGCCGCGGGCGGCGTGCATCGTCAGCCGCATCATCCTTGCGGACGTCGGTTCGGCCATGATCTCCCCCGCAACAGGTTTCGACGCGTCCGGCGGGCCGCGGCGACCCGTGGACAGGTTAACGCACCTGTCCGACCTGGCGCGGTTCCGAAGACCCGGCCGACCGGGGTATCCTTGGCGCGGTCGTCGGCCCCGGTTTCCGGTGCGCGGCCCCGGCGGATCCGAGGAGGTGCGTGTGATCATCGGCGGAAGGACCTGGCCGCGGGACCGGCCCTGGGTGGCCGGGATCGTCCTCGCCACCGTCGCCGCCGCGGCCTGGTATGCCGCGGAGTGGGTCCAGACGGGCCGACTGCCGGGGGGCAGCAGTCGGCCGGGCCTCGTGTTCGGGATCGTCGGCGGCCTGATCATCGTGTTCGAGCTCCTGCTCTGGCCGCGGAAGCGGGTGCGGAGCTGGCGGCTGGGGTCGGCGCAGACCTGGCTGCGGGCGCACGTGTGGCTCGGCCTGCTCTGCCTCCCGCTCGTGCTCATGCACGCCCGGCTGCTCGTGATCGGCGGCCTGCTCAACGTGGCGCTGATGGCGATGTTCCTCGTCGTCATCGCCAGCGGCGTGTGGGGCCTCGTGCTCCAACAGTTCATTCCGAGGACGCTCCTCGACGAGGTGCCGGCCGAGACGATCCGCGAGCAGATCGACCACGTGGCCGCGCGGGAATGTGCCGACGTGGCGCGGCTCGTGCGGGCGGTGTGCGAGCCCGCGGGCGACGCGGCGCACGCGGACGCTGACGACGAGGAGGACGGTGGCGACGAGTTCGCCGTCGTCACCGGCTTCCGCGCCATGACGGGCATCCAGGGGCGGGTGCTCGAGACGCTGCCGGTCTACGCGGTGATCCCCGGCACCCGTGAGATCACCCGCCGGTTCCGCGCGGAGGTGCGGCCCTACCTGCGCGCCGGCCGGGCCGGAGGCTCGCCGCTGGCCGGCCGCCGCGAGGCCGACGCCTTCTTCGCGGCCCTCCGCGCCGCGGCCCCCGCCGAGGCGGGCGACGTGATCGGCCGGCTCGAGCGGGCCTGCGAGCACCGGCGGCAGTACGACCTCCAGGCGGTGCTGCACGACCGGCTCCACGCCTGGCTGCTCGTGCACGTGCCCTTGTCGGTGGCGCTCGGTGTGCTGCTGGCCGTGCACGTGCCCGTCGCGCTCTGGTACTGGTAGACCGCCGATGGAACCGCACGACGCCGACCGCCGAACGACGTCCCGCGAGCAGGTCTCGCGGATCGACCGCGGCTATTACAGGCGGGCCAGTCCGTTGCGGGCCTGGCGGACGTGGCTCTGCGGCGCCGGTCTCGTGGCGGCGGCGGCGTGGACCGCCTGGGGCTGGTTCGACGGCCCGCGACACCTGGCGCCGGGGCCCGTCGTCGCCGCTCACGCCCGCTGGGAGCGGGACTGCAACGCCTGCCACGTGCCCTTCACGCCGATCAAGGAGAACACCTGGCTCTCCACCGCCGGCACGCGGGCCGCGATGGACGCGAAGTGCGAGGCCTGCCATCGCTCGGCGGCCCACCATCCGCTCGAGGTGGCGGCCGAGGTGGGCTCGTGCGCGTCCTGCCACGCCGACCACCAGGGTCGCGGGGCCGACATCTCCCGCGTGGCCGACCACACCTGCACGGCGTGCCACGCCGACATCACCAAACATCGGCTGCCCGCCCTGGCGGGTGCGGAGGCACCCGCGGTCGCGGCCTCCGCCGTCACCACGCCGATCACCCGCTTCGACGACGAGCACCACCCGCCCTTCGTGTCACTCGCCGCGGACCCCGGGAAATTGAAGTTCTCGCACGGCCGGCACATGACGGCGGGCCTCGTGTTCGGCGGCCCGGCGCGGGAGGGACCATTCACCTACGCGAAGCTCGCTCCCGCCGACCGCCCACGGCTCATGCCCTCCGGTGCCGCCGCAGCCGACCTCGTGCAACTCTCGTGCGCCTCCTGCCACGAGTTCGCCTCGACGCAGTCGTCCGACGAAGTGCGGCAGGTCTCCACGGCGATCACGGCCGCGCAGCCCGGCGCCTACGCGCTGCCGGTGTCGTTCGAGCGGCACTGCGTCGCCTGCCACGCCTTGCCCTACGATCCCGCCGCTCCCGACCGGACGATGCCCCACGGGCTCGACGCCGAAGCCACGCGACGATTCCTCGTGACGGCGCTGTTGGAGGCGTCGGCCGCCGGTCAGGCCGCGCTCGACGCACCGCCGCGACCGGACGCGCTGCCCGCCAACGTGCCGGCGGATACGCGGCCGCTCGCGACGCTCCGCGACGAACTCCGCGGGAGGGTGGACGTATCGCGTACGTTCACCCGCGGCGTCTGCGGGAAGTGCCACGAGGTGGCCGACGCCCGGCTGCCGGCGGCGGCCCTGCTCCACGCTGCGGGACAGCCCGCGAACGACGGCCCCGAAACCTGGTTCCGCGTGCCGCCGGTCGGAGTTCCCGCCGTGTGGCTCACGAAGTCGCGTTTCGACCACGTGCCACACCGCGCCTTCGACTGCCGCCAGTGCCACGCGGCGGCCTATCCAGACGCAGCCGGCACGACCGCCGCCGTGTCGCCAATCGACAACGCGACCGTGATGATCGCCGGCCGTGAGTCGTGCACGGGCTGTCACGCTCCGGCGGGGGTGGATGCGGCGGGCCGCACGGTGGGCGGCGTGCGGTTCGACTGCGTGGAGTGTCACGGCTACCACGGCCTCGGCCCGCACGGTCCCACGCCGGCCCACGCGCTCGTTCCCGGCGTGGGCGGTTCGGGCGGTGCGCAGGTGTCGCGCTGATGGTCGTTCACGACGTCACGCGCGGCGCAGTCGCCATCGCGGTCCTGGCCTTGATCACGGGGTGCGGCCGACATCAAGGGAAACCGCCGCCGTCCCCCGCACCGGTCGCTCCCCGCCCCGCCGCCCGCACCATCGTCGGCGCCGGCGGTTGCACGTCGTCGGGCTGCCACGCCGCGGCCTACGACGGCCACGCCGACTGGCGGAGCGCCTACACCGTGTGGGCCGCCCGCGATCCCCATGCGGGGGCCCACGAGGCGCTCCGGGGCCCGCTCGCCGACCGCTTCGTGGCCGCGCTCGCAGCCCGCGATCCCGCGCGGCCGCGGCCGCCGGCCACCGAAAACCTCGCCTGCATCGGCTGCCACGCCACCGGCCGCGGAGCCGCGGTGGGCGAGGGCGTGAGCTGCGAGTCGTGTCACGGGCCCGCAGGCCAATGGCTTGCCGCGCACACGACCGCCGGCTGGACGACCCGCGGCAACGATCTCGGCATGATCGACCTCGCCGATCCCTTCACCGGCGCGGAAACAGGCGCCGACTGCCACGTGGGCGGCCCGCCCACGGCCGACGGTGCGATCCGCGAGGTGACCCATGACCTCGTTGCCGCGGGCCATCCAGCCGGCGGTCGTGTGCGCGGCAAGCCATTGGCCTGCGGGCCCGTGACACGACTCGCAGCTCACGCCCTCGCCCACCGCGGCTCCGCGGCCGGTGGCGTGGCAGCCGATGCAGGCGAGGTT
>JBJTHX010000164.1:0-5831 GCA_046094745.1 Planctomycetia bacterium | reverse complement strand
AGCCAAAGAGGTCGTATAAGAGGTGAAGCCACGCGGGGCAACCGCGTCGTGTTCGGCGACTTCGGCCTCCAGGCCGAGCAGCCGGGCTGGCTTCCCGCCGCGACCATCGAGGCCGGCCGCATCGCGGCCCAGCAGTACCTCCGCACGGAGGGCCGGCTGTTCGTGCGCGTGTTCCCCCACAAGTCGATCACCTCGATCCCGCTCGAGACCCGCATGGGGAAGGGCAAGGGGGAGCCGGAGTATTGGGCCGCCGTCATCAAGCCGGGCATGATCCTCTACGAGATCGGCGGCGTGACGGAGGAGGCGGCCCGGGTCTGCATGGCCCGGCTCGCCCACAAGATGCCGCTGCGGGTGCGGTTCGTGAAGCGGCGGGCGATGTGACGACCGTGACCGGAAGGCAGAACGACGGGTGCATGCGATGACGAAGGCGAAGGAACTCAGGGACATGGCCGACGAGCAGATCCGGCTCGTCTGGAAGGACGCGGCCGAGACGCTCTTTCGGCTGCGGCTCCAGGCGCAGACGGAGAAACTGGCGGCCCCGTCCGAGGTGCAGAAGCAGCGGCGGACGATCGCCCGCTGCCAGACCATCCTCACCCAGCGGGGCGTGCCGCTCGCGGCGGGCGCGGTCGCCGGGACGGCGGGCGAGGAGTCGCCCCAGCACGAGAAGCACGCGAAGCGGCGGCGGGCCAGTGGCCGCGCGAAGATCCGGGCGCCCGGCAAGGGGGGCGTGGCCTCCCGGCGGACGTTCCGCAAGCGGACTCAGAGCGGCAAGTAACGAGGACCAGACCAGATGCCCAAGCGCGTTGAGACCGGAACCGTGACCAGTGCCGCCGCCCGGAAGACCCGGCGGGTGGAGATCCCGCGGGTCGTGCGGCATCCGAAGTACGGCCGCATCCTCCACCGGCGGACTGTCTGCCACGTCCACGACGAGGCGGAGGAGTCGCAGCCCGGCGACCTCGTGGAGATCATCGAGTGCCGGCCGCGTAGCCGGCTGAAGCGGTGGGAACTCGTGCGGGTGGTGGCCAAGAGCACGACCGTCGACCTGGCGTCGCTGCGGAGCGGCGCCCGCGCGACCTCGCTCCGCGAGACCGCCGCCCGCGCCGAGGAGGCAGCGGCGGCAGGCATCGAGAAGACGGAAGGGAGTCGTCATGATCCAGATGCAGTCGCGGCTCGTGGTCGCGGACAACACGGGCGCCAAGGAAGTGATGTGCTTCAAGGTGCTGGGCGGCAGCCGCAAGCGGACCGCCAGCCTCGGGGACATCGTCGTCTGCAGCGTGAAGAGCGTGATCCCGGGCAGCGACGTGAAGAAGAAAGCCGTCGTGAAGGCGGTCATCGTGCGGTGCAAGAAGCCCTCCCGCCGGGAGGACGGCAGCTACGTGCGGTTCGACACGAACGCCTGCGTGATCATCGACAACGAAAAGAACCCGAAGGGCACCCGCATCTTCGGCGCCGTGGCCCGCGAGTTGCGGGAGCGGAACTTCATGAAGATCGTCAGTCTGGCGAGCGAGGTGGTGTGATGCTGATCAAGGCTGGCGACCTCGTGGAGGTCCGCACCGGAAACGCGAAGGGCACCCGGGCCAAGGTCCTGGCGGTCAAGCCGGGCAAGGAGAGTGGCCCGCGGCTCGTCGTCGAGGGCGTGAATCGCGTGTACCGGCACATCCGCCGCAGCCAGAAGAACCCACAGGGCGGCCGGCTCAGCAAGGAGATGCCGATCGACGCGTCGAACGTCCTTTTCGTCTGCGGCAGTTGCAGCAAGGCGACACGGCTCGGAGCCCGGATCGGGGCGGATGGCGGGAAGGTGCGGTTCTGCCGCAAGTGCGGAGCCGAGCAAGGCACGCTGCGGCGGCCCCGGGCGGCGGCGAAGGGCTGAATGGCGACCGGAAACACGGCTCGAGGCATGTGAGGATCGGAACGATGGCGAAGAAGACGAAGGCGGCTGCCGCGGAAGCGGCCCCGGCGGGTGTGCCGCGGATGCTGGCCCATTACACGAGCACCGTCCAGCCGCAACTCGGCAGGGAGTTGGGGCGGTCGAATCCGCACGCCATTCCGCGGCTGGAAAAGATCGTCGTCAACATGGGCGTGGGCGTCGCCGTCACCGAGAAGAAGTATCTCGAGGAGGCGGTCGGGGCGATGGCGCAGATCACCGGCCAGAAGCCGGTCACCACGCTCTCCAAGGTGGCCGTGTCGGGCTTCAAGCTCCGTGAGAACCTGCCGATCGGGTGCAAGGTCACGCTCCGCGGCCGGCGGATGTATGAGTTCCTCGATCGGCTGGTGTCGGTCGCGTTGCCGCGGGTCCGCGACTTCCGCGGCCTGTCGAGCACCGCCTTCGACGGCCACGGGAACTACAGTCTCGGTCTCTCGGAACAGATGGTGTTCCCGGAGATCAACCCCGACAAATACACGCGGCCGCAGGGCATGCACATCACGTTGGTCACGTCGGCCCACTCCGACGACGAGGCCCGGCGGTTCCTACGGGCGATGGGCCTGCCGCTGAAGAAGGACGGAGACGGAGACGCCGCGGCGTAGCGGCACGGGACCGGGGCCGCCGGCACCGGCCCGCTGGGCAGAACGAACAGGCTGACTGGATCATCCATGGCAAGCAAATCGAAGATCGCCGCCGCGAAGAAGACCCCGAAGTTCTCCACGCGGGCGGTGCGGCGGTGCATGTTGTGCGGCCGGCCGCGGGCCGTGTACCGCAAGTTTGGCACCTGCCGCATCTGTTTTCGGAAGCTTGCCGACCAGGGCTGCATCCCCGGCGTGAAGAAGGCCAGCTGGTAGCACGGGATTCACGACGCAACGGGAAATCACGAGAGGGTTCTCCAGACATGATGACCGACCCCATCGCCGACATGCTCACCCGCATCCGCAACGCGGTGCGCGTCGAACGCGCCACCGTGGAGGTGCCTAGTTCGAAGGTGAAGCGTGGCCTGGCGGAAGTACTCAAGCGGGAGGGCTACATCTGGGACTGGCGCGAGGTGGAAGCCGCCCCGGTGCCCCATTTGCAGCTCGACCTCAAGTACGGACCCAACGGCGAGCGGCTCATCCGCCACATCCGCCGGGTGAGTTCGCCGGGCCGCCGGGTCTACAGCCGTTCGGTACGGCTGCGGCCGGTGCTGGGCGGGCTGGGGATCTCCATCCTCTCCACGTCGAGTGGCGTGGTCAGCGACCGCGAGGCCCGGCAGAAGAAGCTCGGCGGCGAAGTGCTCTGCGAGTTGTGGTAATCGACCCCCCCACCGGCTGAAGGACAGCGAGCCATGTCGCGTATCGGCAAGTCTCCCGTATCGATCCCCAAGGGCGTGAAGGCCGTCGTCGATGGCGGCCGCCTGAAGGTCGAGGGTCCGCTCGGCAAGCTTGAGCACCCGTTGCATCCGTCCGTGACGGTGGCGGTGGATGCCGCTGCCGGGCAGCTCACCGTGGCCCGCAGCAGCGACAACCGCACGGCCCGCGCCGTGCACGGCCTGACCCGCGCCCTGGCGGCAAACATGGTCGAGGGCGTGTCGAAGGGCTTCGAGAAGAAGCTCGAAATCGTGGGCGTCGGCTATCTGGCGGCGATCCAGAAGAACGTCCTCCAGCTCCGTGTCGGGTTCGCCAACGAGTTGCAGGTGCCGATACCCGCCGGCCTCGCGGTCGCCTGCCCCGACCAGACCCACGTCCACATCAAGGGCATCGACAAGCAGCTCGTCGGCCAATTCGCGGCCGAGGTGCGAGCGCTGCGGAAGCCGGAGCCCTACAAGGGCAAGGGCATCCGCTACGAGAACGAACAGGTGCGGCGGAAGGCCGGCAAGGCTGTCACGAAGTAACAGGCAAAGGACCCATCATGGACCATTCCCGCGCGATCCTCCGGCAGCGGCTGCGGCGTCGGCACCGCGTCCGCCGGTTCATCCGGGGCACGGCCGAGCGGCCGCGGCTCTCGGTGTTTCGCACCCACAAGCACATCTACGCCCAGGTGATCGACGACGCCTCGGGCCGCACGCTCGCCTCGGCCAGTTCGATGGACAAGCAGTTGCGGTCCGACGTCGGCTTCGGCGGCAACAAACAGGCCGCCGAGGCGATCGGCCGGGCGGTGGCGGAGCGGGCCCGGGCGGCGGGTGTGACGCAGGTCTGCTTCGACCGCGGCGAGTTCCGGTACCACGGCCGCGTCGCGGCTCTGGCCGATGCGGCCCGGGCCGCCGGTCTCGAGTTCTGAACCGATTTTTTTGGAGGCTATGACCCGTGTCGACAGGCAAGGAAACACGCACCGGCGAGTTCGCAGAGAAGGTGGTCAAGGTGCGGCGGTGCGCCACCGTCGTGAAGGGCGGCCGGCGGTTCAGTTTCGCGGGCCTCGTGGTGGTCGGGAACGGCCGGGGCAAGGTGGGCTGCGGCTACGCGAAGGCCAATGAGGTGCCGCCCGCGGTCGAAAAGGCGATCAAGGACGGGATGAAGAACTTGATCGATGTGCCCGTCGAATCGGGCACCATTCCGCACCGGGTCGAGGGCCGCTACGAGACCGCCAAGGTGGTCCTCCTGCCGGCGAGCCCCGGCACGGGCATCATCGCGGGTGCCGCGGTGCGTGCCGTCTGCGAGTCGGCCGGCATCCGCGACGTGCTCTCCAAGGCGCATGGCTCGACCAACCCCGTCAACCTCGTCAAGGCGGCGCTCGAAGCGCTCAAGCAACTGCGGACCAAGGCCGAGGTCGAGCGGCTGCGGGGTGTGACGCTCTCGTAACGGAAACGGACCTCAACGACCATGAAACTCAACGACGTCAACAAGGGCATCCACAAGCACACGCGGCGTCTCCGGGTGGGCCGCGGGCCCGGTTCCGGTCGCGGCCGCACGGCCGGCCGGGGCAACAAGGGGCAGGGCCAGCTCGCCGGCTGGGCCGCCGCCGGCATCTTCGAGGGGGGCGGCACCCCCCTCATTCGCCGTATTCCCAAGCGGGGCTTTCACAACGCCTACGGCCGGGTGGTAAAGGCCGTCAACGTGGGAGCGATCCAGGAGGTGTTCGCCGCCGGGAGCGAAGTGACGCCGCAGGCGCTGCGGTCCGCAGGGCTCGCCAAGGGCACCTGGGATGAAATCAAGATCCTGGGCACCGGCGCGCTGAAGCATGCCCTCAAGGTCTCGGCTCACCACTTCAGCGCCCAGGCCCGCGAGAAGATTACCGCTGCCGGCGGCACCGTCACCGAGCTGCCCGGCCCGGCCCCGGTGGTCCGGAAGGTGAAAAAGGCATCGCGGAAAAAGCCGGCCGGCGGGTAGGGTATTCGGTTTCCGGCCCCCCTAACCGAGTCGCTCGAGGAACCCCCGCCCGTGCTCGAAAAACTCCGCATCATCTTCACGATCCCGGAACTGCGGCAGAAGATCCTGCTGACCCTCGGGCTGCTGGCGATCTACCGGGTCGGCTGGCAGGTGCCGCTGCCCATCGTCGACCCCAAGGCGATGACCGCCTTCGCCGAGCAGAGCGGGGGTATCGGCGACCTGCTGCGGACCGTGGCCGTGTTCTCGGCGAGCCAGCTCTCGCAGGCCACGATCTTCGGCCTGGGCATCATGCCCTACATCTCGGCCTCGATCATCTTCCAGTTGCTCGGCACCGTCTGGCCGCCGCTCGAGCGGCTCACCAAGGAGGGCGAGGCGGGCCGCAAGAAGATCAACGAATACACCCGGTACGCGACGGTCGTCATCTGCATGCTGCAGAGCTGGGCCTCCGTCGCCTTCCGGGCGGGCCAGCGGGTCGGGGAACAGTCGCTGATCCAGCCGGCGTTCCTGGTGGACGGCCGCCTCCAGCCGACGACTCACCATGCCGACGATGATCGAGTCGGGAACCAACTGACCCTGGGACATGTACCGGCCGGCCTGCA
>JBJTHX010000163.1:0-3402 GCA_046094745.1 Planctomycetia bacterium | reverse complement strand
GCTGGCGACCGCGGACGGCCAGGTGGTGGCGATGGTGCAACAGCGGCGGGCCGACCAGCCGCGTCGGCGCGATCCCCAGCCAGAAGTCGCCCGGGCCGTCGCGGGCCTCCAACAGCATCCGCGTCGAGCCGTCGCGCGGATCGCAGGCCAGGATTCCGTCGCCCGTCTCGACGACCAGCCGCGCGGCATCGCCCGCGCCCGCGATTCCGACGAGCCGTCGCGGGCCCACGAGCGGCTGCTTCCAGAGCAGCCGGCCGTCGGCCGCATCGACCGCGGCGATCCCCGGAAACCCTGGCTGCATGAGGAACACCTTTCCATCGTGCACCAGCGGCGGCGTCTGCGCCTGGTACCGCCACCAGCCGTCCACGTCGGCGGTGAGCCACGGCAGCTGCCTCGTCCACCGCAGCCGCCCGTCGGCCTGGCAGCAGAGGACGCAGCCGCCGATCGTCGCGTACAGCTGCCCGTCGGCCACGGTCACCTGGCAGTCGCCCGCCTCGACGTTCTTGTCGTCGTATTTCGCCCGCCGCACCCGCCACTTGGGCTGGATGTTGCCGATGAGCCGCTCGCATTTTCGCGCGCCTGTGGCCGGGTCGAGCACCACGCACACCAGTTCGTCGATGAATCCCGGCCGCACCTCGAAGAACGTCAGGCCGCCATCCAGGAGCACCGGGTCGGAAATCGGCGGATGCGGGGCGGTGGCGGGCGATTCCCAGGCGACGGTGCCGTCTGCCAGCCGGACGGCCGCGACCGTCGGCGCGTTGCCGAGCGCGAGGCGACGCAGGTAGGCGTGGCGGTCATCCCAGCACGGCCGCATCGCGACCAGCCCCGGCCCGAGGCCTTCGAGGCCGCCGGGATTCGGCCCCGCGGGCAGCCGCCACTGGACCGCGGCCGTGGCGGGGTCGAGCGACACCAGTTCCAGGCGGTTGGTGACGAGCAATCGCCCCGGGGCCACGGCGATCGTGCACACCTCCGCGCCCCAGTCGAGCCGCTGCCGGAAGAACGGGGGCCTGATGAAGACAGAGAGCCGCTCGTCGATCGGATTGCCGAGCGAATCGGCGTGCGAGGAGTACCCTCCCCCCTTTGGCGGCGCCGCGTTGAAATCGAGCCGCTTCGTGGCCTCGAGGTCGCCGGGCTTGGGCGATTGCTCCGCGACGGGATTGCGGGCCGGTGCCTGGGCGACGGCGGCCGCGATGTCCGCGGCCGCCGCGTTGGGCAGGCCGGCCTGCGGCATCGTCCGCACGCCCGCACTCCCGAGCGCCTCGGCGAGGGCCGCGATCGAGGCCAGCCGGCCGGCGGTGTCCGCATCCGCCCAGGCGCGGCCCGCCACCGCATGCTCCCGCGCGGCGGCCACGTCGCCGGCCGCCAGCGCCCGCGTGGCGAGCCACTCCTCGGCCTCGGCCGCCGGCGGCGCGCCGGCGAACTCGAGCGCCGCCACGGCCATCCCTTCGGCATCGCCGGCCGCCCGTAGCATTGCGATTCGCAGCCGGCCCCGGTCGGCGGCATCCCCCTGGAGGGCGTCGCGGTAGGCCGGATGATCGCGGAGCGCCTCGGCAATGAGGACCGGGAGCGTCACCATGCGATCCGGGTCGTCCGGGTGCCGGATCAACTGGGAGGCCGCGGCCGCACCGCTCTCGGCGAGATGTCGCGCCACCGTCCGCTGGGCGTCGGGCCAGTCTTCCTGCGCGACGGCGGCCGCGAACTCGCGGGCCACGTTCGAGAGCCGCCTGTCCGCATCGAAGACCACCGGGCCGCCGGTCTCGAGCTGCAGCGCGACGCCGGTCGCGAAGGGGCCGTCGTAGTACCGCTGCCGCGCGAGCTCGCTCGCCAGGGCCCCGCCCGGATCCGTGATCAGGAGCCGGCGCACGAGCCGCCCGCGGGTGTCGGTCATGTCGACCTGCTCATGAAAACCCCACAGGTAGTGGATGTCGCTGGGCGCCTGCATGAGCCGCAGCCAGGTCGTGCGAAAGCCGTCCACGTCGCCCCGATCAACGCACTCGCGGGCCAGCACGCAGTACGGGGCGGTGGCAACCCAGGCATCACCGTTGCCGAACGAGGTGGACAGCCGGTTGAGGTCGTCGCACACGTCGAGCCGAGCGGCGAGCGGAAAGTCTTCCTCCTGGCCGCGGCGACGCCGTCGGGCTTGGCCTTCAGGGTCGCCGCCTCCCACTCCGCCATCCGCTTGGGATCGCCCTCGGTCACGAGCGCCGAGTTCACGGCGGGCAGCAGATCGCGGGGCAGAATATGCGAGAGCCCGGGCAGGTCGGCGGCCGCGAGTTGCGTCAGCGAGATGGCCGCGCCAGGGTGTGCGCCGACGAACAGCCCGACCGTGCCGATGCCGCCCAGGGCTCCCAGTCGCGGAAACCACCGCGGCCGCGCCCAGTTCCTGCCATCGCCACTCCAGGAGATGACGAGCGTCTGGTCGAATGCCGTCAGCCGCAGCCACACAGGTCGCGGCACGAAGTTCAGACCGTTGCCCGGGTCGCCGCCGGTGAGCGCGCCCTTGTCGGCGGGCGACCACGTCGCCATCAGGAGTCCCTGGCGGTCCGGCGGCCCGCCCGGCGTGGGCGCCACGAACCCGAGGACCAATCCGCCCTGCCCTTCCGGGGTCGCAAGGTAGATGCCGGGGCCCGGGCCGCACTCGTCGCGCTGGAACCCGATCTCCCGCGGGCCCACCTCGGGCGGCGGCAGCTTCCAGGTCGCCACGAGCGGCGCCGGGGCCGCGGCCGCTGCCTGTGCGAGTCGCACGCTGCCGTCGGCACGTTTCTCGAGGGCGTCCTTGCCGCTGCCTTCCCAGGCGATGTCGGCGGGCCGCCACTCGGTGGTGACGGCCGGCCGCTCCGGCAGGGGCGGCGGTGCCACGGCCCGCACGAGTTCGAGCCCGATGATCGCGTAACTGCCCTCGAAGAGCACCTCGTCGGGCTCCGCCGGCAGCGGCACCTCGATGATCCGCACCTCTCCGCGGGACAGGACGATCGCGCCGTCGTGGTACCGCAGGTCGACGAAGTTGCCCCCGCCGCAACGGAATGCCCGGGCATCCGCGGTGCTCGCGAGCCAGCGGGAATCGACCGGCTTGTCGGCGGCCGGCCGCGTCAGCACCGAACCGCACCAGCGAGGCGCCGCGGTCTGGCCCTCGTTTTCGATGGCCACGGCCCGGTTGCCCGACCAGGCGACGATCCGGAAGCCCGGGGAGTTCCCCAGCAGCATCCGCAGTGCCGCGCCCTCGCGAAGCGGCGGCACGAGCCGCGACGGTCCGGCGATGGTCGTCACGCCCGACGGAGGATGGAACGAGAACGTCCGCGGGCTTTTGGTCACGTCGGCCAGCCACTCCCGCAGAGCGGGCTCGCTGAACGGGGCCTGCGGGGTCGGCAGCCGGAACAGGTCGGCGGCCGTCGGCGCGGGGCT
>JBJTHX010000162.1:0-15037 GCA_046094745.1 Planctomycetia bacterium | reverse complement strand
GTCGGCAAGGAGGGGGACACGCTCGGCGGCATCGTCGAGGTGCGGGTCGACGGCCTGCCGATCGGCCTGGGCACCCATGCCCAGCGGGCCCGCATCTCCGTGACGCTGTCGCCGCCGAACTTGTCTACCAGCGCCGCCGCGACCTCGAAGGCGACGACGTTCTCCACGATCACGCTGCAGGCGCTGACGGCGCAGACGTCGCTCCGTTCGTAGGCCGCCTCCTCGGGCTGCTTGCTCGCCAGGTTCACCGACTCCAGCGGCTTGCGGAGGGTCGCGATCGGCTTCATCGCCGCCCGCACCACCAGCGGCTGGCCATTGGTGATGCCCGCCTCCAGGCCGCCGGCGTTGTTCGTGGGCCGCGTGAACCCGAGCTGCGGGCCACCGCGGACGGCCGCGTCGTAGCGGATGGCATCGTGCACTTCCGAGCCGCGCCGCCGGGCGGCCTCGAAGCCCATGCCGATCTCGACGCCCTTGATCGCCTGCACGGCCATCACGGCCTGGGCGAGCCGGCCGTCGAGCTTGCGGTCCCACTGGGCATGGGTGCCCAGGCCGATCGGCAGGCCGTCGACCCGCACCTCGACGATGCCGCCGAGCGTGTCCCCCTCCTTGCCGACCCTGTCGATGAACGCGGTCACCTCGGCGTCGCGCTCCGGGTGCAGCGAATAGACCGCGCTCGTGTCGCGGATGGCACGCAGTTCCGGGAGCGTCCCCGGCCGATCACCGAGCGCGAAGCCGCCGAGCTCCCTGACCCATCCGGCCACCTCGATACCGAAGGCCGAGAGCAACTGTCGGGCGAGGGCTCCCGCGGCGACACGGGCCGCCGTCTCGCGGGCGCTGGCACGTTCGAGCACGGCGCGGACGCCGCCGAGGTGCTTCACGGCGCCGGCGAGATCGACGTGTCCGGGCCGCGGACGCTCGACCTCCTCCAGTCGCTCGAGCTTGGCGTCCTTGTTGACCACCTCGAGGGCCAACGGGCTGCCGAGGGTGATGCCCCGCCAAAGCCCGGAGAGGAACGTGACGGAGTCGGTCTCGATCCGCTGTCGGCCGCCGCGGCCATGGCCGCCCTGCCGCCGCCGCAGTTCCGCATCGATCAGGGCGGCGTCGATGACGAGGCCGGCGGGAAAGCCGTCCACGAGCGCGACGAGCGCGGGACCGTGCGACTCACCGGCGGTCCAGTAGCGGAGCATGTGATCTCGGGACGAAGGAGGAGGCCCACGCCGATTCTAGTTCGCCGATTTCACGGCCCCTAGGCCGGTTCTACCGTGGTGCAGCCCGGGTTGAGCGGCGGCCCGTGCAAATCACACCGACGGGCACTGCTCCGGTGAGCGTGCGGCAGGCCTCGAGATACTTCTCCCGCGTGCGGGCCACGACGGCGGCAGGCAGCGGCGGCGGCTCGCTCGCCTTGGCCCAACCACTCGCATCGAGCCAATCGCGGACAAACTGCTTGTCGAAGGAGTCGGGCACGCGGCCGGTGCCGACACCCGCGGCTGGCCAGAACCGCGAACTGTCGGGCGTCAGCACCTCGTCCACGAGGATCAGGACGCCGTCGGGCAGGCGACCCCATTCGAACTTCGTGTCGGCCAGCACGATCCCCCGGGCGGCCGCATGCCCGGCACCGCGGGCGTAGACATCGAGGCTCTTGTCGCGCAGTTCCGCGGCGAGGCCTCCGCCGATCCGCCCCGCCATCGTGTCGAAACTGACGTTCTCGTCGTGGCCGCTCGCGGCCTTCGTGGCGGGCGTGAAGATCGGCGTGGGCAGCCGCCCCCCCGGGGCGAGCCCGGCGGGCAGCGGCACGCCGCAGACGGTGCCCGAGCGGCGATACTCGGCGAGCCCGGACCCGGCCAGCCAGCCGCGGACGACGCACTCGAACGGGATCACCTCGGCCCGCCTGACGAGCATCGTGCGGCCGCGGAGCGGCGCAAGGTCGATGCCCGCGGGCAGCCCCATCGCGTCGACGTCGGTGGAGAGCAGGTGGTGGGCGATCGGTCGCGGCCCCTGCGCGAGGAGGTCGAACCAGAATCGCGACAGCGCGGTGAGCACCTTGCCCTTGTCGGGGATCGGCGTGGGCAGAATCCAGTCGAAAGCGCTGATCCGGTCGGTGCTCACGATGAGGAGCGCGTCGCCGAACGTGGGCGACGCGAAGCGGTAGCAATCGCGGACCTTCCCGCGGACGGGCGTTCCCAGCGGCAGGTTCGTGGTGGTGACGGCGGCGGCGTTCATGCCGAGTGTTCTACGGCACGAACCACGTTCAGCAAACGGTCCGCTTTCCCCATCAACATCCCGCGAGGGGTAGCCCATGCCCATCAGCAAGCCGTGAGGGGCTGCCTCAGCCCTGAGAGCCGGCGTAGGTGGCCAGCGAAGCCCGGAGGGCGAGAGCGCAGACACCTCCGAGTGAGCGGAGGGCAGGGATGCCCGCAGCGAACGTCCGGCGACGGGGCGAGGCAGCCCCGAGCCACCCGGATGGTCAGCAAAAGTCGCGAGACATCCGCGGCAGCGCGGCCAGGGCGGAGGCGGGCAGGGGAGGGGCCGGCACGCCAGCGGGTGGCACGGCCGCCTCGAGCCGCGTCGCCACCACATGCACCACCGCGCCGCGGCGCTGGATCCGGCCGTGCACGAGGAGCACCGCCGCCCGGCGGGCCGCGTGGTCCGCCGCTTCCCAGACGTCCGGCCGGATGACGACGTTCGCCGCGGCCGTCTCGTCCTCGATCGTGAGAAAGATCATCCCCTTCGCCGTCACCGGCCGCTGCCGGGTGAGCACGATCCCGGCCACGAGCACGCGGCGGCCCTCCGGCGCGGCGGCCGCGGCGGCCGCCGTGACCACGCCCGTGGCGGCCAGCCGCTCCCGCTCGAAGGCGAGCGGATGCGCGGCGAGCGAGAGGCCGCCCGTGCGATAGTCCTCGATCACCTCTTCCTGCGCGGTCGCCACCGGCAGCAGGGCGGCATCCGTGCCATCGTCGTCCTCGTCGATCTCCTCGAGGAGCGGCCGGCTGCCCGGCTTCTCCAGGCACTGCAATGCCTCCCAGACGGCCCGTCGCCGCGTGAGGCCGAGCGAGGCGAGGGCACCGGCCCGGGCGAGGTGCATGAGATCGTCGCGGCCGAGGCCGGCCCGGCGGGCGAGATCCCGCGGCAGCCGGAAGGGACCGTCCCGCCGCGCCGCCTCGATCCGCCGGCCCGCCGCCTCGCCGAGGCCATACACCTGCTCGAGCCCCAGGCGGAGCACCGGCGCCGCCCGGGGCGCCGGCCGCTCGAGCGCCGCGTGCCAGCGGCTCGCGTTCACGTCGGCCGGCAGCACCTGCACGCCGTGCGCCCGCGCGTCGCGGACCAGTTGCGCGGGCGCGTAGAACCCCATCGGCTGGCTGCCGAGCAGGGCCGCGGTGAACGCGGCCGGATGGTGCCGCTTCAGCCAGGCCGAGACGTAGACGAGCATCGCGAAGCTCGCCGCGTGCGACTCGGGGAAACCGTATTCGCCAAAGCCGCGGATCTGCGTGAAGACCTGCTCGGCGAACTGCCGCGACAGGCCCCGCGCGAGCATGCCCTCGACGAGCCGCTTGTGAAACTCGTCGATCACGCCCGGCCGGCGCCAGGCGCCCATCGCCCGCCGCAACTGGTCGGCCTCACCCGGCGTGAAGCCGGCCGCCACCACCGCCAGCCGCATCGCCTGCTCCTGAAAGAGCGGCACACCGAGCGTCTGCTCGAGCACCTCCCGAATCGCGTCGTTGGGATAGGTCACCTCCTCCGCGCCCGCCCGCCGCCGCAGGTAGGGATGCACCATGTCACCCTGGATCGGGCCCGGCCGGACGATCGCCACCTCGATCACGAGGTCGTAGAAGCACCGTGGCTGGAGCCTGGGCAGCATGCTCATCTGCGCCCGGCTCTCGATCTGGAACACGCCCACCGTGTCGGCCCGCGAGATCATCTCGTAGACCTCCGAATCCTCCGCGGGCACCGTGGCCAGCGTGAGGCTCGGGCCGCCGGCGTCGGCCACGAGGTCGAACGCCCGGTGGATCGCCGTGAGCATCCCGAGGGCGAGGCAGTCGACCTTGAGGATGCCGAGCTCGTCGAGGTCGTTCTTGTCCCACTGCACGATCGTGCGGCCGTCCATCGCGGCCGGCTGGATCGGCACGAGGTCGGAGAGGTCGCCCTGCGTCATCACCATGCCGCCCACGTGCTGGCCGAGGTGCCGCGGGAAGCCGATCAGCTCGCCCACGAGGGCCACGAGCCGCGTGCCGGTGGCGTCGGCCGCGTCGAGCCCCGCCTCGGCGAGCCGGCCGGGCAGGTCCGCCACGCCGTCGCCCACGTCGAGCACGGCGGCGAGAGCCTCGACCCGGTCGAGCGAGAAGCCGAGCGCCTTGGCCACGTCGCGGACGGCCGACCGCAGGCGGTAGGAGATCACCTCCGCCGTCATCGCCGCCCGGCCGCGGCCGTAGGTGGCGTAGATGTACTGCAGCACCTCCTCGCGGCGGTGGTGCTCGAAGTCGATGTCGATGTCGGGCGCCTCGCGCCGCTCGCGGCTCACGAACCGCTCGAAGAGCACGCTCATCCGCGCCGGGTCCACCGACGTGATGCCCAGGCAGTAGCAGATCGCCGAATTGGCCGCCGAGCCGCGGCCCTGGCAGAGGATGCCGCGGCGGCGGGCGAACCGCACGATGTCGAAGACGGTGAGGACGTAGGCCTCGTAGCCGAGTTCGGCGACGAGGGCGAGTTCGTGCTCGACGAGCCGGGCGACCTTGTCCGGAATCCCGTCGGGATACCGCTTCCGCGCCCCATGCCAGGCCAGGCGGGCCAGGTGCGCGCTCGCCGTGCGGCCCGGTGGCACCGTGGCCGTGGGATATTCGTATTTCAATTCGTCGAGCGAGAACGTGCAGCGGCGGACGATCGCGACCGCCTGCTCGAGCGCCTCCGGCAACGCGGCGAACCGTTCGGCGATCCGCCCGCGGTCGTGCAGGTGCCGCTCGCCGTTGGCGAGGAGTTCGCCGCGGATCGAGTCGACCGTCGCCCCGCGGCGCACCGCGGCGAGCACGTCGTGCAGCGGGAGGCGGGCCCGCTCGTGGTAGCGGACGTCGCCCGCCGCGGCGACCGGCACGGCCGCCCGCCGGGCCACGCGGCCGAACCAGGCCAGCCGTTCCGCGTCGTCGCCCTCGCGGGCCACCTCCGCCAGGCACCACAGCCGGCCCGCGAACGCATCCCGCCAGCGCTGCACGGCCGCGATCGCCGCCCCCGTCGCCGCCGCACCGTGCCAGTCGGATGCCAGAGCCGTCAGCGGCACGCCGGCCAGCAGGCCGGCGGCGTGGGCCGCGACGTCGTCGAAGGTGAGGATGCAGCCGCCCGCCCCCCGGCCGGGCTCGGCCGCCCCGCGTGCATGGCCATGGGTGAGCAGCCGGCAGAGGCTCGTATAGCCGGTGCGATCCGCCGCCCAGACGACCAGCGGCGGGGCGTCGACGGGCTCCAGGTGGCAGCCGATCACGAGGTGGATGCCGGCCTGCTTCGCCGCGCCGTGCGCCCGCACGATACCGGCGAGCGTGCCCCGGTCGGTGATCGCCAGGGACTCGTAGCCGAGGGCCTTGGCCCGCTGCACGAGTTCCTCGGGATGAGAGCCGCCCTGCAGGAAGGAGAAGTTGCTCGTGCAGTGCAGTTCCGCATACCGCGGGCCGTCGTCGTCAAGCATTTTCATGCGTTCACCTCCGCTTCCTCACGCAAAGATCCCGTGCAGGAACCAGCCGCCGTCCCGCAACCGCCGAAACAGCCAGAACCTCGCGCCCGCCCGCGTCTCGACGACGTAGTAATCGCGGCGCACGGTCGCCCCCCGCCACCAGGCCGTCTCGATCCGCTCCGGCCCGTAGGCGGCCGCCACGTCGTGCACCTCGTCGCCGAGACGAAACCGCACCGGCGGGCCATCGGGCGCGACGGCCAGGAACGCAGGCGGCTCGCCGGTCCGCACGGCCAGCGGCGCGAGCCGCACGGGCTGGGGCGCCATCCAGATCGGCCGGCGGCCCGCCGCGGCCTGCCCGATCACGGCCAGCCGGCCGCCAGGCGGCGCCGCGACCCACGCATGCTCCGGCTGGGCGTCGGCCACGGCGCGGGGCTCGAAGACGGCGGCCCTGCCGAGCCGTCCCGCGAGCCGGTCGAGCAGGATGCCGAACTCGGCGGCGCCGGCGTCGTTGCCGCCCGTCGCGAAGAGCGACCGTTGCCGGCAGTCCACCGGCGCGACGGCCACCACCTCCACCGCGAGCGCCTCGATCTCGCCGCAGAGCCGCACGCGGTCGAGCCGCAGGGCCACGAGCTCCGCCAGGTGTCGCACCGACGACGACGGGCGAAAGAGCCCCACGTCGATCACGATCGGCACGGCGGTCAGCCCCGAGACGCCCGCGGCCCGCTCCAGCCGCACCTGCAGCGCGAGCACGCCCTCACCACGGGCGACGAGCGGCCCGATGCAGGCCGCAACCAGCCGCTCGATCACGGCATCAATCGACTCGCGGATCGCGTCGCGGGTCACCAGCGGCACGTCGAAGGCATGGGACGCCTGCGGCAATTCACCGCCCCCCGGCGACTCCAACGGCTCGGCCAGAGTCCCCGTCAACTCCGCCAGCCGGCGGGCCAACAACGGCGGGAACCGCGCGGCGACGCTCCGCGCCGACAGCCGCAGCACGCCGCCGAGCGAATCGATCCCCACTTCCCGCAGGAGGCCGAGCGTGGCGGCGTCGAGCCGCAGCGCCGCCGCCGGCAGGCCGGCCAGCACGGCGCCGTCGCCGGCCGCGAGCCGCTGGCCGCCCGGCGGCACCACGGCGAACCGCCGCCGCCGCGGCCGTGGCCATGCCGACCGCCGACCCGCGACGGCGGCGCCCGGCTCGCCGACGGAGTCGGTGTGGTGGGCGGCGGCCCACGAAGCGCCGGGCGTGTCGGCGATGGCGGCACGGGCATGCAGCCCGCGGGCGGCGAGCGTCCAGGCGGCCGTGCGCACCAGCGGCCATTCGCCGCCGAAGAAGCCGGCCGTGCCGGTCACGTCGAGTTGGAGACACTCGGCCGCGGTGCCGGCGGGCGGCCGCTCCACGCCCACCGTCGGCGAGAACCGCCGACACCAGCGGGCCAGGCGGTCGAGCGCCTCGCGGTCGGCCGCGGGATCATCGTGATCGACCTCGGCGACGTGGCAGGCCCGCGAGCCATGTGCGAGTGCGAGCACGGCCAACGCCTCGGCGAGCGGCAAGCCCGCGGCGATCCGCGGCCGGCTGCCGCCCGGCCCGCGATCCGCCGGCGGCTCGGCCCACGCCCACGAGGCCACCGTCATCAGCCCGCGCCGCTCGCGGCGACAGACGAACACGGGCACCCGCCGCAGTTCGGGTCGCTCCACGAGCCGCCGCTGCACCGGCCAGCGCGGCAGCCAGATCGTCATGATGCGCGGCACGCAGGGCTCCTTTCCGCGAATGCCCGCCGACTGCCGGCCGCCTGTGCGCCCCGCGGCACCGCCGCGCAGCCCCGCGCCAGGTCGATCGCCACTTCCACCGCCCGCGCCCCCTCGGCGCCGCCGATCCACTCGCCACCGACCCGCTCGAGCCGCAGCCGGCGCTCGAGCAGGCTGCCGCCCGGCAGCGGCGCGACGGCGATCCGCGCCTCCGCCCACGACGGCTCACCGACCGCCACCAGCGGCCTCACGAACAGGCCGACCGCGCCGCCGGCCCGCGCCGACAACTGCCAACGCCGCATCGCGACCGCCCAGGACCGCGTCGGCCGCCGCCGGGAGGCCACCGCTCCGCCCAGGCCCGCGGCCACGCCCTCCCGCGGCCAGGCCAGCACGGCCGCCACACCGGGGCACCGCAGGGCCTGGTCGATCGTCCAGATCTCGTCGTCGTCGTGTGCGGGACGGGCCACGACCAGCCGCACGTCTCCCTGACCGCTGCCGAGCCACGGCAGCACGGCCGGTGGGTGGAACCAGCCCGTGCGGTCGACCAGCACGAGCGCCCGCGCCGACCCCGCGGCGGCCCGGGCCAGGCGGCAGGCGACGGCACAGGCGAGCGTCGCGGCCCCAGTCCCGGTCGCGGTCCCGGCCCCGGCCGCACCGCCGGCCGCATCGGCCCCGCCGGCCAGCCACTCGATCAGGCTGCCCCGCCGCACGCCGCCGGCTGGCAGCAGGGCATCGAGCGGCTGAAACCCGCTCGCCACCACGTCCCGGGCGGCCTCGCGAACCGCCAACTGCCCGGCATCCAACAGCCCGATCGTGCCCGGCCCGAACGTCACCATCACCGGCCTCCACGCCACAGCCTTCATGGGAATGAACGTCTGTACAGTATACGGCCGTGCGGCGGCTGTCAACCACCCCGGGCGATATGCTCCTTTGCATGCCCCGACCGTTCGCCATCGCCGCCGCCTGCCTGCTCGCCGCCGCCGCACATGCCTGCCCGGCCGCGGCTCCCGCGGCGATCCCCGACGACCTCGCCGCCTTCCAGCGCGACCTTTCCCCGCGGATCGTCCCGCTCCTCGACCTGCCCGCGAAGACCTGGACGCAGATCGAACCGGCCGTGCATGCCCTCGCCCTGCGGCATGCCGACGCCCTCGCCGCGCTCGACGACGCCAGCCGCGTAAAGACGCTCGCCGCCCTGGCCGGCTTCATCGACCGCCGCCGGGCCGCCGCCGCCGCGACGCCCGTCTTCGCCGCCGGCCGCACGGTGATCGGCCTGCTCGACCCCGACCGTGGCCTCGACCCCAAGGAGATCACCGCGATCGCCACGGCCTACGGCTGCTCACCCACCGTCTTCAAGAAGGACACCGACGGCGAGACGATCGCCAGCGTCGCCGACGACTTCCTGGCCGCCGTCCGGGCCGTCGCGACCCCCGCCACGATCGTCGTCCTGGGTCACGGACTGCCGACCGAGATCCAGAGCTACTCGATCCGCTACGAACGGCTGGCCGACGCGCTGCTCGCGGCCGGGGCCGCGGAAGGCCGGTCGATCGACCTCGGCCACCTGGTCCTCATCTGCGACGACTGCTTCAGCGCCGACTTCCTCGTCAACCTGCTCACGGCGCTGGAGACCAAGTGCCACGACCGCGGCCTCGATCTCGCATCGCTGCCGGGCTGCATCGCCGGCACCAACCACGGCCGCGTCGGCTTCGCCGACGTCCGCGGGAAGTTCGTGCCGCACTTCTGGAAGGACGTGGTCGAACTCTACTTCATCCGCCGGCCACGGCCGCAGCAACTCGTGCTGCGAAACATCTTCGAGAACGTCGACCACATGATGTACGGCTACGGCCGCGTCCCGATCGTGGAGGGCGCCACGGTGAAGGGCTGGCGACTCGTCGATCCCGCGGCCGTGCAGGATCCCGTCACGTTCGTCCCCCTCGACGACGACGCCGTCGCCGAGCTGCGCAGTATCCTCGGTCTCCCGGCCGAAGCCCCGCTGCCCCGCTGGCTGGACGTCGGCTGACGCCGGGCCGCCCCGCGTGTCCCACGCCGCCTTCGCGTGGCATACTACGATGAGCGGGGCTTCCACTCCCATCTGGTTTGTCAGTCCCACCCGACATCCTTCCGGTGTCTGCATGCGACTCGCCGTCCAAGCCATGCTGCTGCCGCTCTTCGGCCTGACCGCCGCGGCCGCACCGCTGCGGTTCGACCGCGACATCCGCCCGCTGCTTTCCGAAACCTGCTACGCCTGCCACGGCCCGGGGCAGCAGGAGGCGGGGCTGCGGCTCGACTCCGCCGAGGCTGCCACCCGTGAACTCGACAGCGGCTCTCGCGCGATCGTGGCCGGCAAGCCCGCGGCCAGCGAGATGATCGCCCGGATCAACGCCACCGATCCCGACGTCATCATGCCGCCGCCGCACTCCAAGAAGACGCTCACGCCCGCGCAGAAGGACCTGCTCACGCGGTGGATCGAGGCGGGCGCACCCTACGAGAAGCACTGGTCGTATCGGCCGCTCGAGCGGCCGCCCGTGCCTCCCGGCGCCGCGGCCCATCCGATCGACCGCTTTCTCGACGCGGCGACCGCCGCGGCCGGCCTGCCCGTGAACGCCGCGGCCGATCGCCCCACGCTCGCCCGCCGGCTGTCGTTCGCCCTCACCGGCCTGCCGCCGACGCCGGAGCAGGTGGCCGCGTTCGTCGCCGACCAGGCCCCCGACGCCTACGAGCGGCTCGTCGACCGGCTGCTCGCCAGCCCGCACCACGGCGAGGAGATGGCCCGGCACTGGCTCGACAACGCCCGCTACGGCGACACCCACGGGCTCCATCTCGACAACGAGCGGGAGATCTGGCTCTACCGCGACTGGGTCGTGAAGACCTTCAACGAGAACCTGCCCTTCGACCAGTTCACGACCTGGCAACTGGCCGGCGACCTGCTGCCCGAGGCCACCGTCGATCAGCAGATCGCGACCGGTTTCTGTCGCTCGAACGTGACGACGAGCGAAGGCGGTTCGATCGACGAGGAACTCGTCTTTCGCTACGCCGTGGACCGCACGGCCACCATGACCAACGCCTGGCTGGGGCTGACGGGCCAGTGCGCCGTCTGCCACAGCCACAAGTTCGACCCCATCTCGCAGCGCGAGTTCTATTCGCTGTATGCGTTCTTCAACTCGGCGGCCGACCCCGGCTTCGACGGCAACCGCCGCCGGACCGCGCCGACCCTGCGGGCGCCATCCCCCACCAGCCAGGAGCGGCTCGCGGCGATTGACCGCGAACTCGCCCCACTCGACGCCGCCCTGGACGCCGCCGTCGCGGCGGCCGGCTACGTCGATCCCGCCGACCGTCGTCCACCCGACGGCAAACGCGAGACGGTCTGGCTGGCCGATGGCTGGCCGCGCGGGGCCGACGTCCGCACCAGCCCCGGCGGCACCGCGGCCTGGATCCGGCGGCAGGCCGCCGGCGACGTCCACGAGGGCGAGGCCTGTCTCGACGTCGTCGCCGAGGAGCCCGCGCAGGTCGTGGCCACCGCGGGAGAGGGTGCGTTCAAGATTCCCGAGAAGGGTGAACTGGTCGTGCACCTCTGGCTCGACCCCGCCAACCCGCCGGGGGGCGTGATGCTGCAGTTGCGGGCCGTCGCCTGGAACCACAACGTGTATTGGGGCGATCTCGCGGACGTGTCGTTCCTCGACACCCGGAAGATCGACCGCGGCGAACTGGCCCACGCCGGCCCGCTGCCGGAAGCCGGCTCGTGGGCCCGGCTGACCGTGGATCCCGCGCGGCTGGACCTACCGGCCGGCGCGCGGGTCACGGCCGTGGCGGTCGTGCAGGGCCGCGGGCATGCCCGGTGGGACGGGCTGGGCGTCTCGGCCGTCGACACCGCGGCCGACGACGCGGGACGGTCGCTGCACGCCTGGTGGAAGCGGAAGGCGGCCCTGCAGGACGATCGCCTCCTCGAACTGCCCGCGGAGATCCGCACGCTCGCCCAGCAGGGCCCCGACAAGACCACCGACCCGGCCGCCGGCGCCAAGGTGCGGCGGTCTTGGATGACCCAGGTGTGGGTCGAACAGCCGGCGCCGCTGGCGGCGGCCGCCCTCGCCGCCGACGCCGTGCGGAAGATCCGCGACGGCATCGACGAGATGATCCCGCGAACGCTCGTCTTCAACGACCGCCCGGCGATGCGCGACAGCTTCGTGATGCTGCGCGGTGCCTACGACAGGCCGGGCGAGAAGGTCACCCGCGGCACGCCCGCCTTTCTGCCGCCGCTCGTGGTGCCGGAGGGCCGCACGCCCAACCGGCTCGACCTCGCGAAGTGGCTCGTCTCGCAGGAGCACCCGCTCACGGCCCGCGTCGCGGCCAACCGGCTCTGGCTGCAGTTCTTCGGCACCGGCATCGTGAAGACCCACGAGGACTTCGGCCTCCAGGGCGAGCCGCCGAGCCACCCGGAACTGCTCGACTGGCTGGCGGCCGAATACCGCGACGGCGGCTGGGACACCCGGCGGATCGTCCGCCTGATCGTGACCTGCGCCGCCTTCCGGCGGTCGGCCGCGGTGCGGCCCGAGCACTCGAGCCGCGACCCGGAAAACCGCCTCCTGGCCCGCGGCCCGCGGATCCGGCTCGATGCCGAGCAGATCCGCGACCAGGCGCTGTTCGTTTCGGGACTGCTCGTGCCGACCATGGGCGGCCGGGGCGTGAAGCCCTACCAGCCGGAAAACATCTGGGAGCCCGTCGGCTTCGCCGGCTCGAACACCCGCTACTACTACCGCGACGCCGGCCCCGCGCTCTACCGCCGCAGCCTCTACACGTTCCTCAAGCGCACCGCCCCGCCGCCGTTCATGTCGAACTTCGACGCCCCCAGTCGCGAGGCGTTCTGCGCCCGTCGCGAGCGGAGCAACACGCCGCTGCAGGCGCTGCAGCTGCTCAACGACGTGCAGCACGTCGAGGCGGCACGGGTGCTGGCCGCACGGGTCCTGGCGACGAGCGCCGGCGACGACGCCGCGCGGATCGAGTGGCTGTTTCGCACCGTGCTCGCCCGGCCTCCGGAGCCGGGCGAGGCGCGGCTCGTGGCCGAATCGCTCGCGGCCCACCGCACGCGATATGCGGCCGACCAGGCTGCCGCCGGCTCCCTCATCCGCCACGGCGATTCCCCGCCGCCGGCCCACGTCGCGCCGGCCGAGCTCGCCGCCTGGACGCTCGTGGGCAACACGCTCCTGAACCTCGACGAGGCCCTGACGAGAAACTAGCGACATGCACGACCAACTCTCCTGCACCGCCCTCCAAGCCGCGATCGCCCGCCGGGCCTTCTTCCGCACGACGGGCGTGGGCGTCGGGGCGGCCGCACTCGCGATGCTCGAGGCCCGCGGTGCCCCGGCGGCCGGCCGGCCCGGCCGCGTCCATCCGCCGCTGCCTGGGCTGCCGCACCATGCCCCGCGGGCCGAGAGCGTGATCTACATCCACACCAACGGCGGTCCCTCGCAGATCGACCTCTGGGACTACAAGCCGCGGCTCGCCGAGTTCTTCGACAAGGACATCCCGCCGAGCGTCCGCGGCGAGCAGCGACTGACGACGATGACCAGCGGCCAGGCCCGCTTCCCCGTCGCGCCCTCGAAGTTCCGCTTCGAGCGTGCCGGCCAGTGCGGCCGCTGGATCTCCACGGAATTGCTGCCCCACACGGCGGGCATCGTCGACGACCTCGCGGTCGTGAAGACGGTGCACACCAACGCCATCAACCACGACCCCGCCTGCACGTTCGTGATGACCGGCAACGAGGTTCCGGGCAAGGCGAGCCTGGGCAGCTGGCTCGCCTACGGCCTGGGCAGCGAGAGTGACGACCTGCCGGCCTTCGTGGTCTTCACGCCGCAGCCCGACATCAACCCGAACCAGGCGATCTTCACGCGGATGTGGTCGAGCGGCTTCCTGCCCACGCGGTTCACGGGCGTGGCCCTCCGCGGCTCGGGCGATCCGGTGCTCTACCTGCCCGATCCGGCGGGCGTGTCGCGGGCCGACCGGCGGCGGATGCTCGACACGCTGGGCGCCCTCAACGCCCGCGGCTTCGAGCGGGATGGCGATCCCGAGACCCAGACCCGGTTCGCCCAGTACGAGATGGCCTTCCGCATGCTGGCGAGCGTGCCGGATCTCGTCGACATCTCCGACGAGACCGCGACGACGCTGGCGATGTACGGCGACGACGTGAAGAAGACCGGCTCGTTCACCCACAGCCTGCTCCTGGCCCGGCGGCTGGTGGAGCGGGGCGTGCGGGTGGTGCAGATCCTCCATCGCGGCTGGGACCAGCACCTGAACCTCCCCAACGACCTCCGCGCCCAGTGCCTCGACACCGACCAGGCCACCGCGGCGCTCGTCAAGGACCTCAAGGCCCGCGGCCTGCTCGACCGGACGCTCGTCGTCTGGGGCGGCGAGTTCGGCCGCACGGTCTACTCCCAGGGCAAGCTGACGAAGGACGACTACGGCCGCGACCACCACCCGCGGAACTTCTGCATGTGGATGGCCGGCGGCGGCGTGAAGGGGGGCGTCTCTTTCGGCGAGACCGACGACTTCAGCTACAACGTCGTCGCAAATCCCGTGCACGTGAACGACTTCAACGCCACGATCCTCCACCTCCTGGGGATCGACCACGAACGGTTCACGTTCAAGTTCCAGGGCCTCGACCAGCGGCTCACGGGCGTCGAGCCGCAGCGAGTGGTCAAGGAAATCCTGGCCTGACGGCCGCCCCCGAGCCGGCGTCATACGAACGTCGGATCCGCATCAGGCCTTGTAGCGGTCGCGGGAGACGTCGGGCTTCACGCCCTCCGGCGTCTCGTCGCTGGCGATGTCGAACCACTCCGGCTTGAACTCGATCCGGGCCTGCGTCGTCGGGTTCGCCAGGGCGATGTTGCTGACGAGCGCGATCACCGCGTCGGCGATCGCCACCTCGGGCTTGCACCGCGGCTGGTGCTCCGGCGACGGATTGCGGACGCACCAGGCCCAGTGCTCCATCTCCTCGGTGTAGCCGCGGGAGGGCGGGGCGGCGTCGCCCCCCTTGCCGCCGGCCGCGTACCCGCCGCCGCCGCTCTCGGTGGTGTCGAGCGTGGGCGCGCCGTCCTTCGCCTTGGCCACGGTGACCCGCGTGTCCTTGGCGGAGTCCTTGTAGAGCATCACGTCCTGCTCCCGCTCCAGCACGAGCGTGCCCTTGGTGCCCATCACCACCTCGCCGTATTCGCCGAACCCGTTGCCGTTGATCGACGAGTAGGTGACGACGACCTTCTTGTTCTTGTCCTCGTCGTAGCCGGGGGCGGGATACTCGTACATGCAGTAGACGTGGTCGTCGATCTCGCGGTCGGCCGGGAAGATGCTGCGATTGCCGACGGCCGTGACGGTCAGCGGCTTCACCTTCTTCCCCTCGCCGTGCATCGCCGAGACGAAGATGCCGGCCGAGTCGAGCTGATGGCTGCCGAGCTCCGCCATCAGTCCGCCGCCGGTGCGATTCCACAGCCGCCAGAGGATGAGCTCCTCGAGCGGCGTGCGGGTCGAGCCGTCGCCGAGCGTCATGGGCCCGTAGCCGTGCTGCGCGGCGTCGACGGCCGCGTCGGAGATCTGCGCCTCCAACTGGGCGATCTTCCGGCCCAGCGACTCCATCTCCGACGGCTTCGCGTTCGCCAG
>JBJTHX010000161.1:0-3348 GCA_046094745.1 Planctomycetia bacterium | reverse complement strand
GTCGAAGGCGCTCCTGCACGTGGGCCGGGTGCTGGCCGAGGCCCGGGAGATGGAGGAGTGGGGCATCCACTTCAAGAAGCCGTCCCTCAAGCTCGATGCCCTGCGGGCCCGCAAGGACAAGGTGATCTCCACGCTGACCGGCGGCCTGGCCACGCTCGCCAGGCGACGCAACGTGCAGCTCATCCGGGGCACCGCCCGGTTCACGAACTCGAACACGCTGGAGGTCGCCTCGGCGGAGCCCGGCGGCGGCAAGAGCCAGACACTGACGTTCGACCACTGCATCCTGGCCAGCGGCTCACGGCCGGCCCGCATCCCGGCCTTCGACATCGGCAGCCCGCGGGTGATGGACTCGACCGCGGCGCTCGAACTGAAGGAGATCCCGGAATCGCTGCTCGTCGTGGGCGGCGGCTACATCGGCCTGGAGATGGGCACCGTGTACGCCGAGCTCGGCTCGGACGTGTCGGTCGTCGAGCTGACCGACGGCCTGCTGCCGGGCGCCGACCGCGACCTGGTGAAGCCGCTGCAGCAGCGGCTCGAGAAGCTCTTTCAGAAAATTCTGCTCCGCACCAAGGTGGTGAAGCTCGAGGACGTCGGCAAGGCGGTCCGGGTGCAGTTCGAGGGGCCGGACGGGCCCTCTTCGCGAGACTTCTGCCGGGTGCTCGTGGCCGTGGGCCGTCGGCCCAACTCCGATGGCATCGGGCTGGAGAACACGAAGGTGGTCGTGGGCCCGAAGGGCTTTGTCGAGGTCGACGGCCGGCAACGGACCGCCGATCCGCACATTCTCGCGATCGGCGACGTGTGCGGTGAGCCGATGCTCGCGCACCGGGCGAGCCATCAGGGGAAGGTGGCGGTGGAGTCGCTCCATGGCGAGCCCGCGCTGTTCGCGCCGCGGGCGATCCCGGCGGTCGTGTTCACGGATCCCGAGATCGCCTGGGCGGGGCTGACGGAGAACGACGTGGCGACCCAGGGGCGGACGGTGGAGATCAGCCGCTATCCCTGGGCGGCGAGCGGTCGTGCCCACGCGCTGGGCCGCACCGACGGACTGACCAAGATTCTCGTCGATCCCGATACGGATACCGTCCTAGGCGTGGGCATCGTGGGGCCCGGAGCGGGCGAATTGATCGCGGAAGGCGTGCTCGCCATCGAGATGGGCTGCTCGGCCCGCGACGTGATGGAGTCGATCCACCCGCATCCGACGCTTGGCGAGACGGTGGCGTTCTCGGCCGAGAACTATTTCGGCCTCGCCACCGAGATCTTCCGCCCGCGGGCGGAGGCGAAGTAACTCGGTCTTTCGCCGCCCGCCGCGGGGCCGTCAATCGGCCTAGACGCCCCCCGGAATCCCCGGAATAATGGGAAAAGTTCCCGCATTTTCCCGGAGCAGACCATGGCCAGCCCCGAAATCGATCAGAGCGGCAGCGAGGTCGCCGGCCCGACCGAGGACGGGGGCGTGCTGCCCAGGGGCGCCCATGCCCCGATGGCGATCGGCCAGGCCACCGATGGCTCCACCGGGCAGCCGGAAGTCGTCGACGGCACGGCCCAGGTCGACTCCGACCCGGCGGAGACCCGCGAGTGGCTCGACTCGCTCCGCTACGTCCTCAACAGCCGGGGCCGGGACCGGGCCAGTTATCTCCTGCAGGTGATCGAGCAGGAGGCCTACCGGTTGGGCGTGCCGATCCCGTTCTCCGTCACCACCCCCTACATCAACACGATCCCGGCCGACAAGCAGCCGCCGTTCCCCGGCAACCGGGAGATCGAGCGGCGGATCAAGAGCATCATCCGCTGGAACGCGATGGCGATGGTCGTGCGGGCCAACCGCGAGGACAAGAGCATCGGCGGCCACATCTCGACGTTCGCCTCCTCGGCGACCCTCGTCGAGGTGGCGATGAACCACTTCATCCGCGGCCGTGGCGCCGATTACTCCGGCGACCAGGTCTACTTCCAGGGCCACGCCTCGCCGGGCGTCTACGCGCGGGCCTTTCTCGAGGGCCGCATCAGCGAGAGGCAACTGGAAAACTTCCGCCGCGAACTGGCGGAGGGGGGCGGCCTGTCGAGCTACCCGCATCCCTGGCTGATGCCGGAGTTCTGGGAGTTTCCCACCGTCTCGATGGGCCTCGGCCCGCTGATGGCCATCTACCAGGCCAGGTTCAACAAATACCTGCAGGATCGCGGCATCAAGGACACGAGCCGTCAGCACGTCTGGTCGTTCATCGGCGACGGCGAGTGCGACGAGCCCGAGACGCTCGGGGCGATCTCGCTCGCCGCCCGCGAGAAACTCGACAACCTCGTGTTCGTCATCAACTGCAACCTGCAGCGGCTCGACGGCCCGGTTCGCGGCAACGGCAAGATCATCCAGGAACTGGAGGGCGTCTTCCGCGGGGCCGGCTGGAACGTGATCAAGGTCATCTGGGGCGACGAGTGGGATCCGCTGCTCGCCCGCGACGAGAAGGGCCTGCTCGTCAAGCGGATGAACGAGGTGGTGGACGGCCAGTACCAGAAGTACGTGGTCATGCCGGGCGGCTACATCCGCGAGCACTTCTTCGGCAAGGACCCGGAACTGGCGGAGATGGTGGCCCATCTCTCTGACGAGAAACTCAAGAAACTGCGGCGCGGCGGGCACGACCCCGAGAAGGTCTTCGCCGCCTACGACGCGGCGATGAAGTGCCACGGCAAGCCGACCGTGATCATCGCCAAGACGATCAAGGGCTACGGCCTCGGCGAGGTGGGCGAGGGGCGGAACGTCACCCACCAGCAGAAGAAACTCAACGAGGACGAACTGCGGGCCTTCCGCTCCCGGTTCGGCATCCCGATCTCGGACGACGAGGTGGCCAAGGCTCCCTTCTACCGTCCGCCGGAGGACTCGGAGGAGATGCGGTACCTCCGCGAGCGGCGGGCCGCCCTCGGCGGGCAGGTGCCGAGCCGGCCGAAGCAGGGCCCGCTCCTGCAGACGCCGCCGCTGGCCGACTACGTGGGCTTCATCGAGAAGAGCGCCGGCCGGGAGGTGTCCACGACGACCGGCGTGGTCACGCTCATGGCGTCGTTGCTGAAGGACAAGCGGATCGGCAAGTACATCGTGCCGATCGTGCCCGACGAGTCGCGGACGTTCGGCATGGACCCGCTGTTCAAGCAGTGCGGCATCTACGCCCACACCGGCCAGCTCTACGAGCCGGTCGACTCCGACCAGCTGCTCTATTACCGCGAGGCGAAGGACGGCCAGATCCTCGAGGAGGGGATCACCGAGGCCGGCAGCATGTCGAGCTTCATCGCCGCCGGCACGGCCTACGCCAGCCACGGCGTGCCGATGATCCCGATGTTCATCTACTACTCGATGTTCGGCTTCCAGCGGATCGG
>JBJTHX010000160.1:0-4946 GCA_046094745.1 Planctomycetia bacterium | reverse complement strand
CCTTGTTCGCGGCAGTCGGATCCGCGCCCCGTTCCAGGAGGAGCCGCGCCGCCGCATCGCGGCGCACCGATCTCGACGCCCTGCGCAGCTTCGCCATGCTGCTGGGAGTGGCCCTGCACGCGGCGATGAGCTTCGTGCCGTTTCCCTGGCCCGTCCACGATGCCGAGCGGAGCGATGGGCTCATTCTGCTCATCGGCGCCGCGCACGGCTTCCGCATGCCGCTCTTCTTCCTCCTCAGCGGCTATTTCACGATGCTCGTCTACCGCCGTCGTGGGCTCGCGAGCCTGCTCACGCAGCGGTTCATGCGCATCTTTCTGCCGCTGGTCATCGCCACGCTGACGATCGTGCCGCTCGACAAGGTGATCGATCGCTATGCCTTGCGGACGAACCCACGCGATCCCGCCCTCGCCGACATGCTGTCGGGCGACGAGGCCACGGTCCGCCGGCGGCTCGCGTCTCCCGGTGCGGCCGAGCGCAAGGACGCCTCCTGGGGCCTCACGCCGCTCGCCTGGGCCACGATGCGCGGTGACCCAGGCAGTGTGGCGGCCGTCCTCGACGCCGGCGGTGACCCGAACGAACGTGATGGCGGCGGCAACACGCCGCTGCATCAGGCCGCGTACTTCGGCCGCGATGCGGCGGCGCGGCTCCTCCTGGAACGGGGCGCGGATCCGACTGCCGCGAACAAGGTCGGCCGGATGCCGGCGGCGATGATGTGTCTCCCGGCCGATTTCGTCAGCGAGTTTGCACCCCTGTTTGGCATGCACCCGGTGGGCGTCACCGAGATACTCGCCGGCCGTGAACGCATGCGGGCCGACCTGCCCACGGGGCCGAACCCGGAGGGCACGCGCGGCGGCCCGCTCGACCGGATGACGCTCGCCCGGTCCGAAATCCTGTCGGCAGACTGGCTCCGCCTCGAGTTCAGCTCGTGGTCGCTGCACCTGGTGCAGACGAATATCTTTCACCACCTCTGGTTCCTGTGGTCGCTGTGCTGGCTCCTCGTCGCCTTCGCGCTCCTCGCAGCGACGGGCCTCCTGCCGACGGGCCGGCGCCGCTGGTGGCTGGTGGCGATCTCGTGCGTGCCGCAGCTCGTCATGGGCATGTCGATGACGGCCGGCTACGGCCCCGACACCTCGTTCGGCATCCTGCCGCAGCCGCACGTGCTCGCCTTCTACGCCTGCTTCTACTTCTTCGGCGTGGCCACGTTCGCCGCGGAAGGCCTCGACACGCGGCTCGGCCGCCACTGGAAACTGCTCCTCCCGACGGCACTCGCGCTCTTCGTGGCCGGCATCGCGACGATGCACGACCGGCCGCGCGCCGGCGTGCTCCAGCCCGCCTTCGCGTGGGCCATGTCGCTGGGGCTGATCGGGCTGTTCGCCCGGTTCTGCTCCCGGCCCAGCCCGCTCGTGTCGTGGCTGGCCGATGCCTCGTACTGGATGTACCTCGTGCACCCGCCGCTCGTGATGGTGGCGCAGATGGTCGTCCGCTCGTGGGCCATGCCCGCGGACGTGAAGTTTCTCGTGGTCATGTCGCTGGTGACGCCGCTGCTGCTCGTGAGCTACCGCTACGCCGTTCGCCACACGGCGATCGGCAGCCTGCTCAACGGCCCACGGGCCACCGCCTAATACCGCACCAGGCCGGCGAGATACAGCTTGTCGAGCACCCAATGCCGCCGCACGTAGGCCGCGATCTCGCGGCGGATGCACTCGCGTGTGGGCGCCACGCCGAGCGTGCGCGTGGTGAGCCTCTCGGTTTCCCGCCGGCCCACAGGCAGCCACCATGAAAGGCTCTTCTGGTCCTTCCACACGCGGAATCCGCCGAGAAACCGCGGCAGCCGGCGAAACGTGAGACCTGCCGCCCGGAAGCGGAGAATGAGATCCCAATCCATCGCGAAACGGAACGACTCGTCGATGCTGCCGCCCACCGCCTCCCAGGCCCGGCGGCGCCAGAACATGGTCTCCTGGGGGATGAAGTCGGCGAACATGATCGTGCGGGCATCGTGAGGGGGCAACACCCAACGGCCGATCTCTTGGCTGTTCTCGTCGATGAGCACGCGGTGCCCGTAGACGACATCGACCTCGGGGTGCGACTGAAAATACTCGGCGACGTAGGCCAGGCTGCCCGGCAGCAGAAGATCATCCGAGTTGAGGTAGGCCATGATTTCGCTGGTCGTCCGCCGCATACCGAGATTGATGGCCGCGGATTGCCCGCCATCGGCCGCCGACTCCCAGTGCGTGAGCCGCGAACCGTAGCGCTCGAGGATATCCACGCTGCCATCGGTCGAACCGCCATCCTGCACGATGTATTCGAGCGCGGGATACCCTTGGTCCAGGACGCTGCGGATGGTCTGCTCGAGGACATGCCCCTGATTGAAACTCGGCGTGACGATCGAGATCGAGGGGGGCGCGGAGAGGATGCGGGGCCGGGCGTAGTGCCGCGGCAACGACAGCGGTCGCGGGGCGTGGTTCCGGAGCCGGAAGACCTTCCGTCGCTGGGACTGAAAACGCCGGATCTCCATCTGCCTCAGCGGTGTGACCTCGAACTCCTTGAGAAACTGGCCCCCGATCGAGAGCCTGGCGATCTTCGCCGCGACCGCCAGGCGCCGCGACGGCCTCATCGGCTGCCCGTCGCCCCAGCGACGGTGGGCCGCGAGGGCGTGCTGCATCGCTTCTCCGAAGCCGACCCGCGGGCAATCTCCCGATGCGACGGCCGTGGCCCGAGCCACGCCATACCAGGCGAGCTTGGAACCCGAGAGCCGCCACGTCGAACGGTTCAGGCGGACCTGCATCAACTCGTCCAACGACTCCCGGTCCGGCAGCAGCGTGAAGTCGCTCGGGGCCGGATCGCGTGTCCCCGTGCGTCGGCCCGCCAGCAGTCGGGCGATCTGCCTGAACTCCGCGCCCACGCGTTCGAGCCGGATCCACAATTCGTAATCGGCCCAGTGTCGGAGCCCAGGGTCGAGGAGGCCCACCCGCTCGATCGCCCGGCGACGGATGAACGTCGCCGCCGGGCAGAGTCGCAGATGGCGATAGCCACGCCTCTTCGACTGCGCCGGTGCGTTGAACTCGGCGAACGGCCTGCCGGTCGCATCGGCGAGCATGGCGTCGCCATAGAAGCACTCCGCGAACGGATGGCGGTCGGCGGCGTCCTCGACGATGCGGAGGGTGTCCTCGAAATGGAAGTCCCCGGCGGACAGCGTCGCGATGATCTCCCCATTCGTCCGTGCCAGTCCTTCGTTGACCGCCGCGGCTCGACCGATCCCGGGTCTGTCGATCCAGACGATCCGTTCGGCAGGCTCTCCGGGGCCGATGCGGGAGGGAAGATCTCCCACCGTCCCCACGACGACCAACTCCCGGCCTGCCGAGATGCCGCAGGCTGCCCGGCGAATCGTCTCGGCGAGAAGATCGGGGTCACCAGCGGCGTGGACGATGATCGAGGTCATGCGGTGGCGTCGCTGGGGGACGTTCCTTGCGGCAGTGGGAATCTCGAGGAGAGGCTACCGGAGGCTTGGTTGCGCAGGTACGCGAATAGTCCGCCGGTTTGTGCCAGCCGCGTCATGACTTGGCCGCTGGGTCGCACTCTGGGCAAACTGCGGCGTTGGGGAAACGGTTTTGCTCGGTCGTTCCCGTTGCGACGCGACTGAAGAGGCTGTCCCCATGAGCGGCGTTCCGCACAAGATCGCGACGTTTTTCGAGGACATCGACTACGGAGGGGATACCAGTCGTCGCTCGGCGCCTACCGCCGTGACATCATGCGGCTCGACTGGTTCTGCGCCTTGAGCGTCAACCCGCCGCGGCACACCCCGGCGAAGTCGGCTCAACACGGTCTCAGGCCGGCGACGAAGTGACCGTGTAGCCGAGATCGGTCAGGATCGCCAGTTCGACCGGGCTGATCGTGCGAACACCCGGGCCGGTGGCCTGGTAGGGATTCATGACCTGGGTGCTCGCCCCCGGCCCCATGGGTGCCAGGTGCGTCAGCGAGTCGCCGGCTGACCAGGTGCTCGGCGTGGCGAGCGAAACCGGGCCGCCGGAGACCGCGACGGCGGCGGGGCCGGCGAAGAAGAGGCCGCCGTTGCCGCCCGTGAAGTTGGCTGTGAAGGCCGCGTTCACGTCACCGTCGGCGTCGATGATCGCCTGACCGGTGGAGGTCGACAGGAACCGGTCGTACGTCGACCAATTCCGGTCCATGTTCGGCGGGGCCTCGCTCCCGGTCACAAACCCGATGGTGTGCAGCAGTTCGTGCAGGGCCGTCGCCTGGAAATCGTACTGGTGGCTGCCCACGCCGTCGCCATACGCCCACGGATAGCCGAAGTTCCAGGCGAGTTGACCATCGGCGGCGGAGCCGTTGGCATCGACGTCGGTGAGGATCTTGGCCTGGGCGACGGTTCCGAAGAAGCCCGGTCCGTCACTCGCCAACGCGGCCGATCCGTAGGCCAACTGGGTTGACCCGGGCGCGTTGAAACCGGTGACGCCATAGTTGATCGTGACCGGAGCCGCCACGACGATCACCGATGCCAGGCTCGCCGCCGCCGCCTGCAGTGAGGTCCGGGCAGCAGTCGACCAGTACTGGGCACCGCTGCCGTAGCTGAAGGCGAAGCTGACCCCGGCCGGGGCGATGCTCACCGTGACGGGAACTGCGACGCTACCCCCATATCCATCGGTCACCGTGACTTGGAACGTCTCGGATCCATCCGCTGCGGTGGCCGACGGCAGAAAGGCGGCGTGTCGTGCCAGCGAGGTGGGTGCGTAGGTGAAACCACCGTTCGCATCGATGACGACGATCCCCTTGGTGGGGCCCGAAACGGTGTAGGTCAGCGGGGTGCCCGTGGCATGGCTCGCCGTCACGGCGCCGCTCACGAGCCCGGTCGTCGCGTCGGGGCTGCCGACGCTCGCCGCGATCGTCACACTGCCACCGTCGTCACCAGCGTCGCCGAGCAGCAGGCCGCCGCG
>JBJTHX010000159.1:0-4562 GCA_046094745.1 Planctomycetia bacterium | reverse complement strand
CAAGAACGCCGGCCGGCTCGCCGCCACCGGCGGCGGCGGCGCCGACACCGAGAGCGCCGTCGACAAGGCCCTCAAGTGGCTCATCGCCCACCAGATGCCCGACGGCGGCTGGTCGTTCGACCTCCAGGCCTGCCCGAGCTGCCAGGGGAAGTGCTCGCATGGGGGCATCAGCTACGCCAAGGATCGCTGCGCCGCCACGGCGATGGCGCTCTTGCCGTTCTTCGGCCGCGGCTACACCCACAAAGACGGCCCCTACAAGCCGCAACTCGAGGCCGGCATCGCCTTCCTGGCCGCCCTCGCCATGAAGGGCGAGGGCAACGCCGCCAAAGCCGGCGGCGGCAACGCCTACTCCCAGGGTCTGGCAGGCATCGCCCTCTCCGAGGCCTACGCGATGACGCAGGACAACCGGCTGCAGATGCCCGCCCAGTATGTCCTCAACTGCATCATGGACTGGCAGGATCCCGTCGGCGGCGGCTGGAACTACTCGCCCAAGGGCGCCGGCGACACCTCGATCGTGGGCTGGCAGTTGATGGCCCTCAAGAGCGGCAACATGGCCTACCTCGAGGTCAATCCCGCCACGATCAAAAAGGCGATCGGGTACCTCGACTCCGTCGAGGACGACAGCGGCGCCTTCTACGGCTACCGTGGCCCGGGCCGCGGCGCAGCCACGACCGGCGTGGGTCTGCTCTGCCGGATGTACCTCGGCTGGAAGAAGGACCACCCGGCGCTCCAGCGGGGCGTCGAGTTCCTCGCCAAAATGGGACCGCAGAAGGACCTGTATTTCAGCTACTACGCCACGCAGATCACGCACCACATGGAGGGCGATGTCTGGCAGGCCTGGAACGCCAAGATGAAGCAGATGCTGCTCCCGAGCCAGGGCACCGAGGGGCACGAGGCGGGCAGTTGGTACAAGGGCGTCGAGGGCGGCCACGGGGCGCACGGAGCCGGCCGGCTCTACTGCACGTCGCTGGCGACCATGATGCTCGAGGTCTACTACCGCCACCTGCCGATCTACCGCGGCCAGGCCACGGACGACGAGTTCAAGGAGTAGCGGCCGCGGGTCGACGGGAGGGCCTGCCGATGTCGAGCACGATCAATCCTGGCACGGGCGAGAAGCGGCCGCCTTCCGACGCCCGGCGGGGCGGAGACGTTCCGGCCGCAGACAAGCCCTCTCGGCCGACGCGGCGGGCCGTCCGCAGGCGTGTCTCCCAGCCGGCGCCCCCCCGGCCCTGCCACGGGGCGACGCCTCCACACCCGAGCCAGCCCGCGGCTCAAGCCTCCGCAGGCAGATGCCGGCGTGGGCGATCAGCGTGCTCGTCCACGTGATCGCGATCCTGATCCTGGCGTTATTCGTCACCGAGCCGCCCCGGAAGCCGCCGGTCGTCGCCATCGTCGCCTCGACCTCGGAGCCCGACGAGGCCTTCGAGGATCTCGCGATCGAGATTCCCGAGGAGACGCCCATCGAGACCACCGACCCGGTCGCCGACGTCGACATGACCACCGACGTGGTCGTCGAGAACGTGCAGACCGTGTCCGACGCGAGCGACGTCGAGGCCGCGCCCCTGGCCGTCGACCTGGCCGATTTCGGGGCCGCCACCGCCCCGGCCGCCGACCTCCTTGCCACGATCGGCGCCGCGGGCGGCGTCGGCACGACCGGCCTCGGCGGCCGAAAGAACGCCCGCAACATGGCCCTGGCCGGTGGGGCGGCGCGGACACCGAGGAGGCCGTCGACCGGGCGCTCAAGTGGCTCGCCGCCCACCAACTCCGCGATGGCAGCTGGACGACCGACTTCAAAGACTGTCCATCGTGCCAGGGCCAGTGCCAGAACTCCGGCCGCTCCAAGTGCGACGCCGGTGGCGTCACGGCGCTCGGGCTGTTGCCATTTCTTGGTCGCGGCTACACCCATGAGGAAGGCCCCTACCGCAAGGAGGTTCAGGCGGGGCTGAGGTATCTCGCCGATCGGGTCACCACCAACGCCGGAAAGGCCTATCGCAGTGCGGACAAGGGGGGTTATTCCCAGGGCCTCGCCACGATCGCGCTGTGCGAGGCCTACGGCATGACGGGCGACCCCGCCCTCCAGGGGCCCGCCCAAATGGCCCTCGACTTTGTCCAGGCGGCACAAGACCCCGCCTACGGCGGCTGGTCCTACGCGCCCCGCGGGCCGGGATACATGTCGGTCACCGGCTTCAACGTGATGGCCCTCAACAGCGGCCAGATGGCCGGGCTCGCGGTGCGTTCCGAGGCCTTCTCCAAGGTCAGCGGATATCTCGACATGATGGAATACACGCACTCGGGCCGCGTGCAGTACCGCTACTCGGCCGCGCAGGTGAGCGGCGCCTGGGGCGGGCACCGCGAGAGCCCCGACAGCATCGGCGCCAAGTCGGTCAGCAATGTCGCCACCCTGTGCCGCATGTACCTCGGCTGGAAGCGCGACCATCCGATCATCCTCCAGAACGTCGAGCGGATCATGGAGACGGGGCCGAACGTCGGCACGCCCTCTTTCAACTACTACGCCACCCAGGTCGTGCACCACTTCGGCGGCGATGCGTGGCGGGTGTGGAACGCCCGGATGAAGGAGATCCTGCTCAAGACCCAGGCCACCCAGGGCCACGAGGCGGGCAGTTGGTACTTCGTGCACACCCGGGCGAGCGACGAGGAAATCGGCACCGCGCACGCCGGCCGGCTGTACTGCACGGCGCTGGCGACGATGATGCTCGAGGTCTACTACCGCCACATGCCGATCTACGGCGGCAAGGTGGTGGAGGACACGTTCCGGGAGTAGCGGCCAGGCGTGCCGAGGCTTCCCGACCGGCACAGTCCACCCAGCCATCCAGCCGCCGCCCGCCGGATGCCGATGCATCCGGCATGGCATCCCCCGCGGCACCGCAGACCCCGATCCAGTGGCTCGTCGCGAGCCGCGTGGTGCGATCCGGCTACACGAGCGCCGTCGTCCACCTGGTCGCCCTGATCAGCCTCGCGCTTTTCTGGATCGACGGCCGCGAGCCGCCGCGACCGCGGCCGATCTTCATCGCGTTTGCGGATGCGGCCGACCCCGGCGCCGAACCCGCCGCCATGGCCGGGGCGGCGGCCGCCGAGGCGGTCATGCCCGGCCCGCCGGCGGCACCAGAGCCGGCGGTCGCAGACACCGCTCTCGCAGACGCCGCTCTCCCCGAACCGGCCGTCCCGCCGGATCCGCCGGCCCGGGAACCCGAGCCGCTCGTGCCGATCCCGCCGGCGACGGTCGGCGCCGTGGCGGCCAGGCCCGTCGCCGCGCGGCCGGCCGCGCTCGTCCGGCCCGCGCCCGCGGCCGCCCCCGCCGACGCGCCGGCCGCCGCCTTCGCCCGCCGCTTCGGTGTCGCGCGGGGCGAGGCCGCGCGGGCCGGAGGCGGCTCGGCGGCGAGCGAGGCGGCGGTCGAACTCGGCCTCGCCTGGCTGGCGCGGCACCAGGCGGCCGACGGCTCGTGGCGGTTCGACCTCTCCGGCTGCCGCTGCGACGGCGGCTGCCGCGACGGCGGCACGGTGTCGAGCACGACGGCGGCCACGGGCATCGCGCTGTTGCCGTTTCTCGGCGCGGGGCACACGCAGGCGGCCGGCACGTATCGCGAGACCGTGACCCGCGGACTCTACTACCTCATGAGCCGCATCCAGCCGACGCCCCGCGGCGGCGACATGGCCGAAGGAACGATGTACGGCCAGGGCGTGGCCACGCTCGCGCTCGCCGAGGCGCTCGGCATGACGAAGGACGACATGCTCGTCCGGCCGCTCCGCGACGCGGTGCGGTTCATCGTCACGGCGCAGGACGCCTACGGCGGCGGCTGGCGGTACCTGCCGGGCCAGGCGGGCGACACGACCGTCACGGCCTGGCAGGTGGCGGCGCTGAAGAGCGCGGCCCTGGCCGGCCTGGAGGTGCCGTCGCCCACGTTCGACGGCGTGTGCCGGTTTCTCGACCGGGTCGAGGCCCGGGGTGGCGAGGCCTACGGCTACCAGAGCCCGCGGGCCGCCCCCTGCACCTCGGCGATCGGCCTCTTGTGCCGCATGTACACCGGCTGGGACCGGGAGGAGGTGCTCGACCGCGGGCTCGCGGCGCTCGCGAAGCCGGGCCCCGGGCCGCAGGCCGTCTACCAGAACTTCTACCTGGCGCAGGCGCTCATCCAGCGGGAGCACCCGGCCTGGCCGCGGTGGAACGCCCGCAACCGCGACCAGCTCGTCGCCCGGCAGGCCACGGTGGGCCACGAGGCCGGCAGCTGGTTCTTCACCGATCCCGACACGGCCCCCGGCGGCCGGCTGGCCCACACGGCGCTGGCGGTGCTCACGCTCGAGGTCTACTACCGCCTCCTGCCGATCTACGGCCCCGCCGCCGTTGCCGGCTTCTGACCCGCGCGGTCTCCCGGCCGGCAGCGGGCTAGAATGCTCGCGGAGGAGTTCCCAGCATGCGGCCGGTCACGTATTCCTGGCTCGCCGTCGTGATCGCGGTCGCCTGCGCGGCGATCGGCTGGCTCGGGATCGCCGGCTGGCTGGCCGTCGTCGTGGCGGCGGCGTGCGTGGCCATGCACGTGGCCGGC
>JBJTHX010000158.1:0-3821 GCA_046094745.1 Planctomycetia bacterium | reverse complement strand
GTCGAACAGGAGGCGGTAGATCTCGACCCGACGTTGTGCGACCAGCAGCCCGTAGAACGTGCCGCGGACCTCGCGGAGGACGTCGAAGCGGGCGCGAATCAGCTCGTACTCGGCCTTCTGCACCGTGCGGAGGGCCGCCAGCTGGGCGAGGCGGAGCTTGCCCGCGGTGACGACGTCCTGCGTGGCGAAGTAGCTCCATTGGCTCTCGGGGCCGGCGATCTGCGGTGAGCCGACGGCGGCCATCGGGTTGGGGTACAGCCGGGCTTGCACCGCCTGGCCACGGGCTGCCTCGACGGCGGCGCGGGCGGCCATCAGCCGCGGGTGGCTGCGTTCCGCCAGTGCCACGAACTCCTCGAGCGTCGTGGGTGTCGGCCGGATCTCGACCGCCAGCGACTCGGGCGTCGGTGCGGCGAACGGGACGGACGGCGGGGTCAGGTGCACGCCCGGATCGGCGACGTCGAGCGCCGTCGGAGGGACGGGCCACACGCCCGTCGCGGCGGTCTCCGCCCGACACCATGGGGCGCCGCAGAGCCACGCCGACGGGAGCACCATGAGCAGGGCGATTCCCGGGCGGGTTCGGGGGCGGCGCGGCGCCGTGATCGAAGCGGGCTGAGAGAGTCTCACACCTCTGAAATCGACGGGTGAAACGACGTGCCTTCACGCATTCTCGGGACCTCCGTCCGCGGCCCGGAACGGACTTTGGACCGGCGCGGACCTGGAGAACGTGGGTCTTCTGGCCGGTGATGGCCTGGGCGCTCTGCCCGGCCTCCGGAAGGCTGCGTCGGCCGCGGGGCGCGGGCAGCGGGCGTGGGACGCGGCACATGGCTGCTATGCTTTAGACCATGCAGCGGTCGGTCGTCACACTCTCGCGTGCCGCGTGCCTGGCGGCCACCATCGCGGCGGCAGGACTGGCCGACGGGCCAATCTCCTTTAATCGGGACGTGCGGCCGATCCTGTCGGACAACTGCTTTCGCTGCCACGGTCCCGACGCGGCGGATCGGCAGGCCGGCCTGCGGATCGACCTGCGGGAGCACGCGCTCGGAGAACTCGACAGCGGCGTGCGAGCCGTGGTGCCCGGCGCTCCCGAAGCGAGTGAACTCGTCGCGCGGATCGAGGCCGCCGACGACGATCTCGTGATGCCCCCCCCCGAGGCGAAACTGGGGCGGCTCACACCCGACCAGGTGGCGATCCTGAGACGGTGGATCGCGGCCGGCGCCGTCTACGAGCCCCACTGGTCGCTCGTCCCGCCGCGGAAGCCGGCCGACGGCGATCCCGAGTCCGCCGTGGCGCTCGACCGCCTCGTCGGCGACCGGCTCGCCTCCCGCGGCCTGGCGTTCCAGCCGGAGGCCGACCGGGCCACGCTCATTCGTCGCGCGACCTTCGACCTCACCGGCCTGCCGCCGACCCCTGCCGAGGTGCGGACGTTCGTCGCCGATGACGCGACCGATGCCTACGGGCGGCTGCTCGACCGGCTGCTGGCCAGCCCCCGCTACGGCGAGCGGATGGCGGCCGACTGGCTCGACGTGGCCCGCTACGCCGACAGCTACGGCTTCCAGGTCGACCGCGAACGGCCGATGTGGTGGTGGCGCGATTGGGTCGTCGACGCGTTCAACCGAAACCTGCCGTGGGACCAGTTCGTGACCTGGCAGCTGGCCGGCGACCTGCTGCCCAACGCGTCGGACGAGCAACTGCTCGCGACGGCCTTCAACCGGCTGCATCAGCAGGAGACCGAAGGCGGCTCGGTCGAGGAGGAGTATCGTGTCGCCTACGTCAATGATCGAACGACCACCTTCGGCACGGCGTTTCTGGGCCTCACCCTGGAGTGCGCGAGGTGCCACGACCACAAGTTTGATCCGCTTCCGCAGCGAGAGTACTACCAGCTCTTCGCGTTCTTCGACGACGTTGACGAGGCGGGGCTCTACTCCTTCTTCACGCCGGCGACCCCGACGCCGAAGATGCGGCTGCTCGACACCGCCGGCCGGGATGCGCTCGTCAGGGCCGAGGAGGCCTGCGGCCGCGCGGCGGCCGACCTCGAACGGCTCGAGGCGGCGGCCCGGGAGCGGATCGCATCCTGGCTCGCCGGCGGGCCGGAGCCGGCTCCGGTCTCGACCGTCACGACCGCCGCCGCGGGGCGGCTGCCCGGCGAGCTCGTCCACTACCCGTTCGACGACCGCGACGCGGAAGGCCGGTTCGTGAGTTCGGCCGCCGCGGCCGCTGCCGCCCGCGTGGCCGCCGACGCGCCGACCGGCGCGGTGGGCCCCGGTGCGGAAGCCGGGAACGAGAGCCCCGTGCCGGCGGCCGACACCCGGGCCTCGTCGCCCCCTGACAACGTGCTCGTCGCCGGCCGGATCGGCCAGGCGATCCACCTCACCGGCGACCATCCTGTGACGACCCCGGTGGGAAACTTCCGCCGCAGCCAGCCATTCACCGTCGCAGCGTGGATCATGTCCCCCGCCGCCTCCGACCGGGCCGTCGTGTTTCATCGGTCGCGGGGCTGGACCGACGCCGGCAGCCGGGGCTACGAACTGCTCCTTGATCGCGGCCATCTCCGCTGGTCGCTCGTCCATTTCTGGCCCGGCGACGTGGCGAGCATCCGCGCCCTGGAGCCGCTGCCGGTCGACCGGTGGGTGCACGTCGCGGTGACGAGCGACGGCTCGGGAGGAGCGGCGGGCCTGCGAGTCTTCCTGGATGGCCATCCGGCCGCCACGGAAACGATCCGCGACTCGCTCACGCGGGAGATCACCGGCGGCGGTGGCGACACGATCACGATCGGCGAACGATTCCGCGACCAGGGCTTCACGGGGGGGATGGTCGACGAGTTTCGTGTGTTCGACCGGGCGATCGCGCCGCTCGAGGTTCGCGAGCTGGTCGAGCCCGGCACGATCGCCCGATGCGTGGCCGAGCGGCTCGACGGCGACGCGATCGGCGAGTGGTACGCACGGTCGATCGATCCCGCGGCCACCGCCGGCCGCAGGGCGCTGGAGGAGGCCCGTCGGCAACGCGACGACCTCGCCGAGCAGGTTACGGAAGTGATGGTCATGCGGGATCTCCCGCAGCCGAAGACGGCCTACGTGCTCGACCGTGGCGAGTACGACAAGCGGCGGGAGGCGGTCGAGCCGGACACCCCCGCCGCCTTGCCGCCGTTTCCATCCGATCAACCGCGCAACCGCCTCGGGCTCGCCCGCTGGCTCGTCGCCCCGGATCACCCGCTGCTCGCCCGAGTGACGGTGAACCGGATCTGGCAGTCCCTGTTCGGCAGCGGCCTCGTGCCGACCGCCGAGGATCTGGGCAGCCAGTCGCCGCCTCCCGAGTATCCGGACGCGCTCGACCTGCTCGCGTGGCGGTTTTCGCACCCGATCGCCGACGGCGGCTTCGGCTGGGACATGAAGCGGCTCATCAGGGAAATCATGCTGTCGCGCACCTACCGCCAGCGGAGCCACGCGGAACCGCGAATCATGGCCGACGACCCGCTCAACCAGTGGCTCGCCCGCGGCCCCCGGCACCGGCTGCCCGCGGAGATGATTCGCGACGGGATCCTGGCCGCCAGCGGCCTGCTCGTCGAGACCCGGGGCGGGCCGCCGGTGAAGACGTATGACATGCCCGAGTCCTTCAAGCCGGCCGATCCCGATGCAGGCGCCGCCCTCTACCGCCGCAGCCTGTACACGTTCTGGCGGCGGACCGGCCCGGCGCCGGTGCTGGAGAGCTTCGACGTGCCCAAGCGGGTGGTCTGCGATGGCCCGCCGGACTGGAAGAGATAGATCACCCGCTTCGCCCGGGGCCTGACGTGAAACCCGTCGAGCACGCCGCCGCGGGAGCCCGCG
>JBJTHX010000157.1:0-3302 GCA_046094745.1 Planctomycetia bacterium | reverse complement strand
GCCGGGATAGTCGAGGCCCGCCGACACGGAGTGCACGTCGGACGTCTGGCCGTCGTGGTCCTGGAGCACGTAGCTCAACGAGCCGTGGAGGATGCCGGGGCTGCCGTAGGAGAGGCTCGCGGCGTGGTCGCCCGGCTGGCCCGAGCGGCCCCCGGCCTCGACGCCGATGAGCCGCACCTCGTGGTGGTCGACGAACGGGTGGAACATCCCGGCCGCGTTGCTGCCGCCGCCGACGCAGGCGACGACGGCGTCGGGCAGCCGGCCGAGCTGCCGGCGGCACTGGTCGACCGTCTCGCGGCCGATCACGCTCTGGAAGTCGCGGACGATCCGCGGAAAGGGATGCGGGCCCACGACCGAGCCGATGATGTAGTGGGTGGTCTCGACGGAGCCCATCCAGTCGCGCATCGCCTCGTTGATCGCGTCGCGGAGCGTCCGCGAGCCGCTCTCGACGGGCCGCACCTCGGCCCCCATGAACCGCATGTTGCGGACGTTGGGCGCCTGGCGGCGGACGTCCTCGGCCCCCATGTAGACGACGCACTCCAGCCCGAAGCGGGCGCAGGCGGTGGCGGTGGCCACGCCGTGCTGGCCGGCGCCGGTCTCGGCGATGATCCGCTTCTTGCCCATGCGGATCGCCAGCAGGCCCTGGCCGAGCGTGTTGTTGATCTTGTGGGCGCCGGTGTGGGAGAGGTCCTCGCGCTTCAGGTAGATGCGGGCGCCGCCGGCGTGCTCGGTGAGCCGCTTGGCGAAGAGCAGGGGGGTGGGCCGGCCCACGAAGGCCGCGAGCAGGCCGTCGAGTTCCGCGGCGAAGGCCGGGTCGGCCTGGGCCTCGGCGTAGGCCCGTTCGAGCTGGTCGAGCGCGGCGGAGAGCGTCTCGGGGACGTAGCGGCCGCCGTAGCGACCGAACCGCCCGAAGGCGTCCGGCACGGCGGAGACGGGGGCGGCGGACGCGGAGCCGGGCGTCATGGGGGCGGGAAACGCGGGAGGAAAACGGAACGCGTTGATTGTAGCCCGCGGCGGGACTGCTACCATCCGGCCGCGGTGAAGCGGCTTTCCGCGCTTCCGCGAGGGCGCATGGGCCATGCCCGAACTGCCGGAGGTCGAGACGATGTGCCGCGGCCTCGCCGGCTGCGTGGGCCGGCGGATCGCCGCCGCCACGTTTCCGCGGTCCCGCGTGCGGCCGATCGCGGTGGCGCCCGGGCCGGCCGCGGTGGCGCGGGCGCTCGCGGGGCGGACGATCGCCGGCGTGGGCCGCCGCGGCAAGCGGGTCGTGCTCGAACTGGCCGCGCCGGCCGCCGCTTCCGCGTGGCTCGTGATCGAGCCGCGGATGACCGGCCTGATGCTCGTGGCCGAGCCGCCCTCGGCCGAGCACGTGCGGCTCGATCTGGCGCTCGCGGGCGGCCGCGGCGCGGGCCCGCGGCGGCTCCTCTTCTGGGACCAGCGCGGCCTGGGCACGATCCGGCTCGTCGACGCCCACGGCCTGGAGCGGGCCTGCGGCGCCGCGAAGCTCGGGCCCGACGGCCTCGTGATCACGGCCGATGAGTTCGCGGCGCGTCTCGGCCGCTCCCGCCGGGCGGTGAAGGTGGCGCTCCTCGACCAGCGGGCGGTGGCGGGCATCGGCAACATCTACGCCGCGGAGATCCTGTTTCGCGCGGGGATCGACCCGCGAACGCCCTGCCGTCGCCTGCGGCCGGATGCCTGGGACCGCATCGCACGCTGCACCCGCGCCGTCCTGGCCGAGGCGGTCCGCCACGAGGGCTCCTCGATCGGCGACGAACTGTATCGCACCGCCGCCGGCACACCCGGCCGGTTTCAGAAGCGGCATCGCGTCTACGGTCGTGCGGACCAGCCCTGCCGCCGCTGCCGCACCCCGATCGAGCGGATCGTGCAGGCCCAGCGATCCACGTTCTATTGTCCCACGTGTCAGGTGCGGCCGGGAAGCCGGCGTTTGGCACGCGGAAGCGCGATGCCGTAATCTCAAGGCGGCAACGATCCCGCGCAGGAGAACACCGATGACGCCGCTCCGCCAGTTCGACACGTTCTCCCGCCGCCGCTTGCTCGCGACCGCGGCCGCCTGTGCCGGCGGTGCCGCGGTCGGCAGCCTGCGGGCGGACGAGCCGGCCCCCACGGCCGAGACGCTCGCCGGCCGCCTCCATGCGTCGCTCACCCCGGCCCAGCGGCAGCAGGTGTGCTTCGACTGGGACTACAAGCACCCGAAGTTCGGCCTCCTGCGGACCCGCGTGGGCAACAACTGGAACGCCACCGAGCCGAACGTCGACAGCGACTTCTTCACGAAGGACCAACAGCGGCTCGTTCGCGAGATCTTCGAGCAGCTCATCGAGCCCGAGTGGCACGCCCGGTTCGACACGCAGATGGAGGACGACTGCGGCGGCTTCGGCCACGACCAGTCGATCGCCCTGATCGGCACGCCGGGCAGCGGGAAGTTCCAGTTCCTGCTCACCGGCCGCCACATGACGCTCCGCTGCGACGGCGACTCGGCCGAGCACGTCGCCTTCGGCGGCCCGATCTTCTACGGCCACGACGCCGGCGGCTTCAACGAGGAGGCCGGCCACAAGGGCAACGTGTTCTGGCCGCAGGCGGTGGCCGCCAACAAGGTGTTCGCGATGCTCGACGGCACGCAGCGGGCCGCGGCCCTCGTGACGCCGCTGCCCAAGGAGAACGCCGTGGCCTTCCGGGGCCGGAGCAGCGAGCCGGCCGGCATTCCCGTGACGGAACTCGCGGCCGACCAGCGGGCGGAGTTGGAGAAGGTGCTCGCGATCCTGCTCGAGCCCTACCGCACCCGCGACCGCGACGAGGTGCGCGGCTGCCTGGCGAAGCAGGGCGGGCTCGACCGCTGCCGGCTGGCCTTCTACAAGGAGGGCGACCTCGGCAACGACGGCGTGTGGGACAACTGGCGGCTCGAGGGGCCGGCGTTCGTCTGGCACTTCCGCGGCGCGCCCCACGTGCACGTGTGGGTGAACATCGCCGACTCGCCCGACGTGCCCACCAACGCCTGACGCCCGCCATCTCCGCCCCCTCATGGCCGACTGCTGCATCATCGGTGGAGGCATCATCGGCCTCTCGATCGCGCGGGAACTCGCCGGCCGCGGCGCGACGGTCCGCGTGCTCGCCCGCGGCGACGTGCGGGATTCCGCGTCGTGGGCGGCGGTGGGCATCTTCCCGCCCGCGCCCGAGTATCCCGGCTGCCCGCCGCACGCGGCGCTCACCGCCTGGAGCGACCGGCTCCACCGCCAGTGGGCGGCCGAACTCCGCGCCGAGACGGGCATCGACAACGGCCTGCGGCC
>JBJTHX010000156.1:0-4163 GCA_046094745.1 Planctomycetia bacterium | reverse complement strand
GTCGAGGGCCGCGTCCACCGGCTCGGGCCGTTCGACAACATCACGATCCCGCGCTGGGCGCCCCACGCGGCCCGCAATCCCAACCCCGCGCGGCCGGCGCGGCTCCACGTCGCGATCGCCGCCACCGTGCCGGAGCGGGAGGTCGTCGCGTCGGTGTTTCCGCGGGAGGAGAGGCCCGCCGTCTCGACCGGCTTCCTCGGCATGGAGCGGGTGACGCGTATCCGCACCGCGAAGCGGTCGTTCTCGGTCGGGCCCAGCGCGGAGTTCGTCGACTACTTCAACGCGGAGCTGGTCCCGGGTCTGGAGATGAGCGGCGGCTACGGCAGGTTTCAGCCGGGTGGCCGCCTGCCCGCCCACGTCCACGACTTCGACGAGTCGATCTGCATCGCGGGCGGCACTGCACGGTGCCTCGTGGAGGGCCGCGGCTACGCCGTCGGCGACGGCGCCACCGCGATGGTGCCGCGGGGCCGGGTTCACTACTTCATCAACGAGTCCGACGCGGCGATGGAGATGATCTGGGTCTACGCCGGCCCGATGCCGGAGCGGATCGTGGTGGACGAGCGGTGCGTGACGCCGGCAGGCGACCCCTGGAGTCCTCCCGCATGACCGCGGCACCTCGCACGCCGTTCCGCGTGGCGTTGACGGCCGACTTCTACGGCCCCGACGGCAGCTCGCGATACGCCGACTGCGGCCTCGGCACGTTCGCCGGTCATCCGCACGTCGAGGTAAGCCGCTTCGACCGCCATGAGCCCGAGATCGCGGCCGACCAGCTCCGCGGGGCCCACGGCGTGATCGTGATGACGCCGCGGGTGACACGGGCTTCGCTTCGCGACGCCGACGGCCTCGTGGCCGTGGGCCGCTTCGGCGTGGGCTACGACAGCGTCGACGTGGCCGCCTGCACCGCGGCCAACGTCCTGGCCATGATCACCGCCGGCGCGGTGAACCACTCGATGGCCGAGGCCACGGTCGCGTGGATGCTCGCCCTCACGCACCACGTGACGGCGAAGGACCGCCTCGTGCGGACCGGCCGCTGGGACGACCGCCCGGCGTTCATGGGGAGCGAGCTGCGGGATCGCACGCTCGGGATCATCGGCTTCGGCGGCATCGGCCGCACGCTCGTGCCGATGCTGGCGGGCTTCCGCATGCGGGAGCCGGTCGTGTTCGACCCGTTCGTCGGGCTCGAGGCGATCGCCGCGGGAGGCGGTCGGGCGGTCGGGCTCGAGGAGCTCCTGGAGACGGCCGACTTCGTGTCGATCAACTGTCCGCTCACCGCGGAGACCCGCGGCCTCGTCGGGCCGGCGGAGATCGCGCGGATGAAGCCCACGGCCTACCTCCTCAACCTGGCCCGCGGCGGGATCGTGGACGAGGCGGCGCTGCTCGCGGCGCTGCGGGAGCGCCGCATCGCCGGCGCCGCCCTCGACTGCTTCGCGGTCGAGCCGGCCGTCGATCTCGACCGCTTCGCGGGGCTCGAGAACCTCCTGCTCGCGCCACATTCGATCGGCTGGACGCACGAACTCTTCCGCGACATCGGCCGCACCGCCTGCCAGTCGATGCTCGACCTCGCGCTCGGCCGCCGCCCGCGGGGCGTGCTCAATCCCGAGCTCTTCGACCGGCCCGCATTCCTCGACAAGTGGGCCGCCGCGATCGGCGGCGACGTGCCGCGCGGGCGGCACGCTTCCCAGCCCGTCCCGAATCCCCGCCCGGAGCAGCCCCACCATGTCTGATGCCGACTTCGCCGCCGGATACCTCGCCAACGCGGCGTTGCCCGCCCTCATCGGCGGCCGCTGGGTGGAGGCCGAGGACCGCGCCACGCTCACCACCCGCGACCCGGGCACGGGGGCGCCGCTCGCGAAGGTGCCCGCGATGGGCCGGGGCGACGTCGATCGTGCGGTGCAGGCCGCCGACCATGCCTTCCGCACGTCCGGCTGGGCGACGATGTCGGCCGCCGAGCGCGGCGCCCTGCTCCACCGCCTCGCCGACGAGGTCGAGCGGCGGAAGCCCGCGATCGCTCGGGTCGAGGCCGCGGACGCCGGCAAGATCCTCGCGCAGGCCGAGGGGGACGTGCAGAACCTCGTCGACACGCTCCGCTACTTCATCGAGATGTCGCTCCACGTGCAGCGGCGGACGCCGCTGGCGGTCCGCGGCCACGAGGCGGCGACGGTCCGGATGCCCTGGGGCGCCTGCGGCTTCATCTTCCCCTGGAACTTTCCCTTCCTGCTCATCGGCTGGGGCATCTCGCCAGCGCTCGTCGCCGGCAACACCGTGGTCATCAAGCCCGCCGAGGACACGCCGCTCTCGGCGCTGATGCTCGGCCGGGTCGCGCAGGACGTCGGCATTCCCGACGGCGTGATCAACGTCGTCACGGGAACCGGCGAGGCGGCGGGGGCGGCGCTGTCGGGCCACCCGGGCCTCAAGCGGATGTCGTTCACCGGCTCGCCCGAGGTGGGGCGGCTCGTGGCCGAGTCCTGCGGCCGGAACCTCGTGCCGGTGAAGCTCGAGCTCGGCGGCAAGGGGGCGGCGGTCGTGTTCGACGACGTGGACGTCGAGGCCACGGCCGACAGGCTCGCCAAGGCGATCACCTTCCACACGGGCCAGGTCTGCTGCGACGCCACCCGCTGGCTCGTCCACCGGTCGATCTACGACCGGTTCGTCGATTCCTGCGTCGCGCGACTGGAGCAGGTGCGGATCGGCTACCAGCTCGACCCGGCCACGCAGATGGGCCCGGTCGTGAGCGCGAAGCAGCGCGAGCGGGTGCTCGGCTACCTGGATCGCGGCCGGGCCGAGGGGGCGAAGCTGGTGCTGGCGGGGGGCCGGGCCGACGTGCCGGGCCGCGACGGCTTCTACGTGAAGCCCGCGCTGCTGGCCGGGAGCCTCGACAACGTCGCCGCACGGGAGGAGATCTTCGGCCCGGTGGCCTACCTCGCCCCGTTCGACGACGAGGAGCAGGCCGTGGGCATGGCCAACGACACCGACTACGGCCTGGCCAACAGCGTCTGGTCGGCCGACATCGACCGGGCCCGGCGGGTGGCGGAGCGGATGGTCGCCGGCAATGCCTGGATCAACGCGCACAACGTGTTTCCGCTGGGGGTTCCGTATGGCGGCATCAAGAAGAGCGGGATGGGCGGCGGAGTGCTCTCCATCGAGGCGTTCCTCGACTACACCCGCGGCCTGTCGGTGGTCCGGCCGCTGTAGCCGGCTGGCGGTCGGCGTGGCGGCCCTGCTCCTCGGCATCCGGGGCGGGATGGCGGCCTGCGCCGCGGAGCCGATCCCGCTCCGGGCCGGGCCGCTCACGCTCGTGTTCGAGCCCGACCTCGCGCTCGTGCGGCACGTCCGGGTGGGCCCCGACGAGGTGCTGCGCGGCATCAGCGCGCCGGTGCGGAACCGGTTCTGGGGCACCGTGCCGCCGCAGGTGCGGATCGTCGATCTCGACCGCGAGGCCGACCGTTTCACGCTGGCCTTCGACGTCCGCTGCCGCGAGCGGGAGGTCGATTTCCTGTGGCGCGGCACGCTCGTGGGGAAGCCCGACGGGTCGCTCGACTACACGTTCGAGGGCGAGGCGCTCGCCGACTTCGAGCGGAACCGGATCGGGTTCTGCGTGCTCCACGGCGAGACGGCCGCGGGCCGGCCGTGGCGGCTCCAGCACACCGACGGCGCCGCCGAGGAGGGGCGGTTTCCCGAGCGCATCGCGCCGCACCAGCCGGCCCGGGATCTCCGCGCGGTGGCCCACGAGTTCGCCCCCGGCCGGTGGGCGACGGTGGCGTTCGAGGGGGACGTGTTCGAGATGGAGGACCAGCGGAACTGGACCGACGCGTCGTTCAAGACCTACTGCACGCCGCTTGCCCGGCCCTATCCCGTGGCGGTGCCAGCGGGCACGAAGGTGCGGCAGCGGATCACGCTCACTCTCGACGGGGAGATGCCCGCGCCGCCGGCGACGGACGAGCCCGTTGGCGACCGGCCCGCAGTGCTCGACGTCGGCCCCGAGGCGGTGCCGCTGCCCGGCATCGGGGTGCGGGTGACGGACCGCGGCGAGGATCCCTCCGCCGACGACATCGCGCGGCTCGCGGCCCTGCACCTCGACCACCTGCGGGTGGATCTCGCGCCGGCCGACGCCGGCTGCGCAGCCCGGCTGCGTGCGGCGGCCGCGCTGTCGCGCACGCTCGACG
>JBJTHX010000155.1:0-2674 GCA_046094745.1 Planctomycetia bacterium | reverse complement strand
CTGAACGACCACGCCCTTCCGGAGGTTTTCATGTCGCCCTTCCATCGCCATGCCCTGCACGTCTCCCGCCGCGGCTTCGCGGTGGCCACCGCGGCGACCGTTGCCGCCGCGGCCGTTCCCGCGCTGGCCCGGGCCCGGCGCCTGGGCGGCGAGACGGTGATCGGCGCGGGGCCCCATCGCTACCGCGTCCGCCACCACTTTCCGCAACTGCCCGATCGGTTCACCTGGCAGACGACCCACGGCGTCGCCCTCGACGCGGCCGGCAACCTGTATGTGATTCACGAGGGACGCAAGGAGCAGAAGGACCACCCGGCGATCTTCGTGTTCGATCCCCAGGGCGCGTTCGTGCGGGCCTTCGGGGCCCAGTTCCAGGGGGGCGGCCACGGGATCGAGGTGCGGAAGGAGGCCGACGGCGAATTCCTCTACATCTGCGGCTACCAGGCGGTGAAGTCCTTCGCCAAACTCACGCTCGACGGCGAGGTGGTCTGGTTCCGCAAGGCACCGATGGAGGCGGGCTGCTACGCCCCCGGCGAGGACGTCTCGACGACGAAGAACTGGACCCGCCAGGGCTTCCTGCCGACGAACTTCGCCTTCCTCGACGACGGCGGCTTCCTGTTGGCCGACGGCTACGGCTCGTTCCGCATCCACCGCTACGACAAGGACGCGAAGTGGGTCAGTTGCTTCGGCGGCCCGGGCGACGGCAAGGGCACGTTCCAGACGCCGCACGGCCTGTGGATCGACCGGCGGCCGGGCCGCGAGCCGACGATCGTGGTCACCGACCGCGCCCACGACACGCTGCAGGTGTTCGCGCTGGACGGCACCTACAAGGAGACGATCCCCGGCTTCGGCCTGCCGGCCAACATCGACACCCTCGGCGGGCTCATGCTCGTGCCGGAACTCAAGGCCTGCGTCACGATCCTCGACGACAAGAACCAGGTGGCCGCCCGGCTCGGCCGGGCGGTGGAGCGGCTCGACGAGGTCAAGGACCTGCGAAAGCAGCCCGACAAGTGGCTCGACGGCCAGTTCGTGCACCCGCACGACGCCTGCTTCACGCCGGCCGGCGACATCTTCGTGGCGGAGTGGGTCGAGACCGGCCGCGTGACGAAACTCGAGAAGCTCGCCTGACGCGAGTCGTCATCCTGTCTCCAGGCCAGCGCATGAGCTGACGGGATTCACCGGTCGCATTCGCACGCCTGGAGGCGTGCGCCACGGCGGGCAAAGCACGGCACGCCGCGCAGCGGGCTTTAGCCCGCTGCGGCCTTCAACTCGGCCAGATGCTGGGCCGTGTTGACCAGGCGGTCCCAGTTCTGCTCCACGTACTCCGGCGGGCCGCCGATTTGGGCCACGACCTGGGCCACCTGCTCCGTGGGCACCATCTCGATGGCGTCCCAGGGGCAGACCTTGAGGTCGTAGGGGTTCGACTTCTTCCCGGGGATGTGGACGCAGACCTCGCAGCCTACGCACCGCTCGATGTCGATCTCGCACCAGCTCTGCAGGTTGTGGAACTGGTCGTACTGCTGCACCTTGATGATGCAGTCGACGGGACAGACCTCCAGGCAGCTCTCGCAGCCGGTGCAGTTGTCGGCGTTGATGACCGCCAGTTCCTTGGGAAGCTTCTTGCGGGGTCCTGCTTTGGCCATGGTGGGTGAGATCGGCGGGGCGGGAAAAAAACTTCACCAGCATGGTAGCCGCCCCGGCCGGGCCGGCCAAATCGCCCCGCCGGCGGCCGCTCAGGCGGCCCGCCGCAGCCGATCGCCGGCGGCGTCGTCGAAGGCGTAGCCGAACCGCGCCTGGTCGGCGGCGAAGAACCGTCCCACGGCCTCGGCGAGCCGGTCGTCGTAGAAGCGGCGGTAGTCCTGGTGCCGCGTCGCGTTGGCCTGCGGCAGCACGGCCTCCAGTCCCAGCACCCGGCAGACGTAGGCGAAGTCGGACGCGACCGACTCGAACCGCCCCACGAAGTCGACGAGCAGCCGCCCGCTGCGGTCGGTGAGCAGGTCGGACTGCGACATCTTGCCGCGGCGGATCTCGTAGGCCGCGTAGTCGGCGAACGACCGCCCGCCGCCCGCGAACCGGCGGCGGTGGTGGCCGCCGTGAGCCTGCAGGTAGTGGTAGGAGGAGACGAGCCGGTCCCACGGGTTGCGGACGAAGGCGAACTTGAACAGCCCGGCGAACACGTCGGCTGGCAGTTGCCGCTGGAGGATCTCCGCCGAAGTGTGCGTGCGGAACCGCTTCAGCCGGTATGGGGCGTAGTGGTTGACGTGGATCCCGACCAGCGCGAGGCCGCGGTTCATCCAGAAGCGGCGCGTGTGGTCGGTGTGCGACCACAGCGCGAACGCCACGCTCGAGCCCGCCGTCTTGGGCACGTGGATGAAGGCGAAGCGGTGGCGGTGCGAGATGAGCATGCGAGCGGGAGGATCGCGAAAACCCGCCGCCGAGGCCAGAGCGAACTCCGGGGCGGAACCGTGCCTGTGTGGCGCAAGCCTCCAGGCTTGCGAAAGGGCGTTCGCGTACCGTGGGCCGCATTCGCACACCTGGTGGTGTGCGCCACGGAAGGGATCGCATTCGTACGCGTGGCGGTGATCGCCACGGGAATCGGCGACGCCCTACACCCGCTCGCCGCGGACGAGGTCCTCGGGGGTCTGGCGGGCGCGGACGAGGCGGGCCGAGCCGCCGT
>JBJTHX010000154.1:0-3671 GCA_046094745.1 Planctomycetia bacterium | reverse complement strand
TGGCTGGTCAGGGCGCCGGCGACGCGGTGGAACACGCCCGGTGCCACGCTCTCGCGGGTGCCGACGCTCACCGGCCGGCCGACGATCCCGTGCGGCGGATCGCCGCGCTCCTGCCCGCCTCCTACCTCCGCGAGACGCCGCCGGCCCAGGCCGTCGAGGAACTCGGCCGGCTCGCCCGCCTGGCCCCCGACGGCGCCTTCGCGCTGGCCCGCTGGCAGCCCGAGACCTCGACCGTGGCGGTGAGCGTCGGCACCCGCGAGAGCGTGGCGCCGGGCGTGTTCCACCGCGTCACCGGCGCCCTCACCAGCCAGCGGCTGGAGATCCTCGCGGCCGGCATCCACACGCTCGACGACGGCCTCGTGATCGACCACTTCACGGTCCACGACCCCGACTTCTCCGGCCCGCCGCCGCCGGAGCGGCTCGCCGACATCGCCGCGGCGATCCGCGCGGCGCTCAAGGCCGACCGGCCGCCCGAGTTCGCCCGGCGCTGGAATCCGTTCGCGCCGCAGGCCGCCGCGGTCCGCTTCCCGACGCGGGTGCTCTTCGACAACGAGAGTTCGCGAACCGACACGATCCTCGAGGTTTTCGCCCACGACGCGCCGGGGCTGCTCTACGGGATCGCCCGCGTCCTGTTCGACGCCGGGATCTCGGTGAAGGCGGCCAAGATCGGCACGCACCTCGACCAGGTGGTCGACGCCTTCCACGTCGTCGACGCCGCCGGTGGCAAGCTCACCGATCCCGACCGCATGGCCCAGGTCCGGCGGGCGATCGAGGCCGTCGTGGCGCCCGTCACCGGGCCGGTCTGACCGGCTGGCCGGCGGAGCCGCGGATCGCGGCGATCCGGGCCCGCCACTGGGGCTCGTACGTGGCGAGCGGCAGGCCCACGAGCCGCTCGAAACCGGCGACCGCGTCGGCGTCGCCGCCGGCGGCGAGCGTCGTCACGGCCGCCGGCGTGAGCACCGGCTCCATCACGGCGAGGTCGAAGGCGAGGCCCCAGGCCGCCAGGTAGGCGCGGCCGGTGTTCTCGGCCGCGGCGGCGTGGCCGGCGATGAACTGCTCCGGACCGGCCCGCAGGAGATCGGCCAGGGCCGGTGCGGTGCCGGTGCGAAGCGCCTCCTGGAGCGCCGCCAGGCGGCCCGAGTCGGCGGCGTCGAGCCGCAATTCCCCGGCCTCCAACGGGGCCGCCTCGATCACCTGCGCCAGCCCCTCGTCGAGCCAGGCGGGCAGGCCGGCGGCGTCGTTCGTCCGCAGCCGCGATGCGGCATAGGCATGCCAGGCTTCGTGGGCCAGCCGGGCGTAGAACGTGCGGCGGGCCGCCGCCACGCGGGCCTCGTTCTCGCGGTCGGCGGCGTCGATGCGGGTCCGCTCGGCCGCGCGATCCTGCTGCCAGCGGGCCCGCGCCTTCTGCACGACGTCGGCCCGCTTGGCGGCCGGCATGCCCTGCCGCTCGAGGTCCGCCGCCAGGGCCTTGAGCCGCTCGGGCAGTTGGCGATCGAGTTCGTCGAGCCGCCGGGCCGCCGTGGCGTTGGCCTCGGCCGCGGCCCGGTGCTGGGCGACGAGCGCCGGCATGTCGCTGCCCGCGACGAGCAGCCCCCGCGCGGGCACGAAGAACGCGGGATTGGCCACGCGGATGCCGAGCGACTCCTGGGCGGCGAGATACTCGGCCATCGTGCCGCACAGCCGCACGGTGGTCGGCCGGCTCGCGGCCACGGCCGGCGGCACGAGGTTCGCAAGCGCGCCGAAGACCTGCGTCAACCGCAGGGCGGCCTCGCGGGTGACGCCCGGGTCGGCCGTGCTCTCGAGCAAGAAGTCCTCGGTGGCGTAGCGCCAGGGCTCGTCCTCGCCGGTGCGGTCGAGTGCGATCGCGGTCTCCGCGTTGAGCCGCCGCTCGCGGTCGTCGCGGAACGCGGCGATCCGGTCGGCGAGCCGGTCGTGCTCCGCGGGCGGCAGCCGGCGGAAATCGGCCACCCGGTCGGCGGCCAGCGGCCCCCAGGTGATCAGGTACATCGGTCGGCCCGGCGGCCGGACGACCTGCACGAAGAACACGTCCTCGTCGGCGGCGGCCCCGGGGGCGGGCGCGGCGATGAGCCCTTCCATCCGCCGCCCGTCATGGAGTTCGAGCGCCTCGAGTTTCCAGGGCGCGGTCACCAGCCCCCGCGGCGGCTCGCCGGCCGCGGCGACGACACATGCGAGCCCCGCCAGGCAGACGCAGCGGATGCAGGCGGCGAGCACGGCCAGGCAGCCTTGAAGGAAGAATGCGTCGCAATCGGGGCGGGGGCGTTCACGATGCCCCGGCAGACTAGCGTACCGCAGACCGGATTCGCACGCCTGGAGGCGTGCGCCACGTGCGGAGCCGCGGCTTACAGGTAGGTGTTGATCACATTCTCGAAGAGTTCCTGGCGGCCGCTCTTGCAGGCCTCCGCCTCGCCCTTCTTCAGCATCTCGGCCTCGAGCGACTTGAACGACTCGGTGCCCGACTCGATCCGCTTGCCGAGCGGGCCCGACCAGGAGGCGTAGCGCTCCTCGAGCAGTTTCTGGATCGCGCCGTCGGCCCGCATCGCGGCCGCGATCTTCAGGCCGCGGGCGAAGGCGTCCATGCCGCCGATGTGGGCGTGAAACAGGTCCACCGGCTCGAAGCTCTCGCGGCGGACCTTGGCGTCGAAGTTGATGCCCCCGGGGGCCAGGCCGCCGTACTTGAGGATCGAATACATCATCTGCGTGGTCAGATAAATGCTGGTGGGGAACTGGTCGGTGTCCCAGCCGACGAGCGTGTCGCCGGTGTTGGCGTCGACCGACCCGAGGAAGCCCTGCATGCCGGCGTATTCCAGCTCGTGCTGGATCTCGTGGCCGGCGAGCGTGGCGTGGTTCGTCTCGAGGTTCATCTTGACGTGCTTCTCGAGGCCGTAGGTCCGCAGGAAGTTGATGCAGGTGGCCGCGTCGAAGTCGTACTGGTGCTTCATCGGCTCGCGGGGCTTGGGCTCGAAGTAGAACTGGCCCGTGAAGCCGATCTCCCTGGCGAAGTCGACGGCCATGTGCATGAACTTCGCGAGGTGGTCCATCTCCCGCTTCATGTCGGTGTTCCACAGGCACTGGTAGCCCTCGCGGCCGCCCCAGAAGGTGTAGCCGGAGCCGCCGAGCCGGTGGGTGACCTCGATCGCCTTCTTCACCTGCGCGGCGGCGTAGGCGAACGACTCGGCGTTGGGGCTCGTGGCGGCGCCGTGGACGTAGCGCGGGTTGGAGAACAGGTTGGCCGTGCCCCACAGCAGCCGGATGCCGGTCCGCTGCTGGTGCTTCTCGAGCGCGTCGACCACGACGTCGAGGTTCTTGTTGCTCTCGGCGAGCGTCGCCCCCTCGGGAGCCACGTCGCGGTCGTGGAAGCAGTAGAAGCCGACGCCGAGCTTCTCCATGAACTCGAAGGCCACGTCGGTCCGCTTCACGGCCATCTGCAGCGGGTTGGCGTCGTTCTCCCACGGGCGGAGCATGGTGCCGGGGCCGAACGGGTCGGCGCCGGTGCCGCGGAAGGCGTGCCCGTAGGCGACGGCGAACCGGAAGTGGTCCTTCATCGGCTTCCCCTCCACGAGCGCGTCGGCGTCGTAGTGGCGGAAGGCGAGCATGCTCTTGGCCTGCGGGCCCTCGTACTTGATCCTGCCGATGCCCGCGAACGCCTCGTG